>JAABRB010000007.1 GCA_011391185.1 Betaproteobacteria bacterium | reverse complement strand
CAACGACACCGGTGAGCACGATGTCCCGGCCTTCCCACTGGCGATCCAGCCAGTCCGCCAGTCGCCACTCTGCAACGCCTGCGGCCCATGCGATGCCCATCGTGAAGGCCGCCAGACCGCCGACGGCGCGCGCCAGCAATCCGTGGGGGTTCCGCCGGCGCGCGCCCCGCCACGCGCAGGCGGCCACAATTGCGGCCGCTGCCAGCCAACCGATGGCAGGCAGCGCCGGCATCCGCTGAAGCAGCCAGACGCCGGCCGCAAACGCCAGGATTCCGACGCGCATCGGCCGACTCGCCACCAGGACGATCCAGCAACGCGCCAGCCCTGCCGCCGGTTGAACAGACCGGGCCCGGGAAGATGCTCAAGAAGGGATGCAGACGTTACGCGTCACGTGTAACGTGTCATTTCCATGCCGCGCAAGTATTTCCGCAGATATCTTCCGAGCCACGAGCAGGTCACGCAGAACCGGTACATCGGCTGGTTCGGGCGATATCTCCACCATCCCAATCTCTGGCACCTGAACCGCGCGTCGGTCTCGGGGGGCTTCGCGATCGGCCTGTTCTCCGGCCTGATCCCGGGTCCGTTGCAGATGCTGACCGCGGCACTGCTCTCCGTCCTGCTCCGCGTGAATCTGCCCGTCGCGCTGATCACGACGCTCTACACCAACCCATTCACCATCGTGCCGCTGTACATCGTCGCCTATTACCTGGGCACCCTGCTCACAGGCGCCTCGGCCGGCAAAATGGTTCAGCCACCCGATTTCGACTGGTCCACGTTCGGCGCATCGATCAGGGCGCTTGTCGACTGGTCGCTGTCGCTCGGACCGCCCCTGGCGATCGGGCTGGTGGCGCTCGCCCTCTTGCTCGCAGCGATCGGCTGGTGCCTCGTCCAGGTCGCCTGGCGCGCGTGGGTGGTCACGCAATGGCGCCGGCGCTGCGCACGGCGCTCCGCCGGTTGACGCCGCGCTCAGGTGCGTTCCGGGATCAGCATCCCGTCCTGCAGACGCAGGATGCGGTCGGCGCGCGCCGCAAGCGCCGGCTCGTGGGTGACGATGACGTAGCTGGTCCGGTAGGTGCGATTCAGTGTGAGCATGAGCTCGTAAACCGTTGCGGCGGTGCGGCGATCAAGATTGCCGGTCGGCTCGTCGGCCAGCACGCACGCGGGACGGGTAACGAGCGCGCGCGCGACCGCGGCGCGCTGACGCTCGCCTCCGGAAAGCTGGCCGGGCGTGTGATGGAGGCGCTCGCCGAGCCCTACCTCCCCGAGTACGGCAGCCGCGCGGTCCCGCGCCTCCGCGGGCGGCATCCGCCGGATGCGCAGCGGCATTGCGACGTTCTCCAGCGCACTGAACTCCATCAGCAGGTGATGGAACTGGTAGACGAAACCCAGTGCCTCGTTGCGCATCCGGCCGCGCTCGGCCTCGGTCAGCGACGTCATCGGCTTGCCGAGGATCTCCACGCTGCCGCCGGTCGCGATGTCGAGTCCGCCCAGCAGATGGAGCAGCGTGCTCTTCCCCGACCCCGACGCCCCGACGATGGCGACGACCTCGCCAGCCGTGATCTCCATGTCGACGCCGAGCAACACCGGCAGCGGCATGCGGCCCTCGGTGTAGGTCTTCTTCAATCCCCGGCACGCGAGCACCGGCGTCTCGACTTGCTCCGCCTCACTCATACCGCAGCGCCTCCGCAGGCCTGACGCGCGCCGCACGCCAGCTCGGGTACAGCGTGGCGAGGAAGCCGAGCGTCAGCGAGACGGCGGAGATGGCAATCACGTCGCCGCGCTGCAGATCCGAGGGCAGCTCATTGATCAGGTACACGTCCTTCGACAGGAACTGGACGCTGAGCAGTCGCTCCAGTGCCGGCACCACGACATCGATGTTGAGCGCGAGCGCTATCCCGCCCACCACGCCGAGCGCCGTGCCGACGACGCCGATCAAGGCGCCCTGGACGACAAAGATCTGCATGATGCTCGCCGGCGTCGCGCCCAGTGTCCGCAGAATGGCGATGTCCGCCTGTTTGTCGGTGACCGCCATCACGAGCGTCGAAACCATGTTGAACGCCGCCACGGCGACGATCAGCGTCAGAATGATGAACATCATGGTCTTTTCGATCTGCACCGCGCGGAAGAAATTGGCGTGGCTGCGCGTCCAGTCGCTCACATAAAAGCCCGGTCCGAAGCTCTGCATCAGCTCGCGTCCAACGTCCCGCGCCCGGAAGAGATCGTCGAGCTTCAGGCGCACGCCCGAAACGTCCTCGCCCAGCCGGTAGAGGCGTTGCGCGTCCTGCAGGTGGATGAGCGCAAGCCCGCTGTCGTATTCGAAAAAGCCGACCTCGAACACCCCGACCACCTTGAACTGTTTCAGACGCGGGATCACGCCGGCCGGCGTCACCAGGCCCTGCGGCGCGATGAGCGTGACCTGATCGCCGGGAACCGCGCGCAGGGCCCGCGCGAGGTCGGTGCCCAGCACGATGCCAAACTCCCCTGGCGCGAGTGCCGAGAGCGCGCCCGCAAACGTCTTCGTCGCGAGGTCGGCCACGCGACTCTCCAGATCGGGGACGATTCCGCGCACGACCGCCCCCCGTACCGCGCCACCGTTGGCGAGCAGCCCCTGCCCGTTCACGAAGGGTGCCGCAGCGAGCACGTGGGACAATTGTGCGGCGCGCTCCGCCACGCGAGGCCAGTCCGTCAGCTCGTTGTTCGGCCCGGTGATCTGCACGTGCGACGCCACGCTGAGAATCCGTGAGCGCACTTCCTTCTGGAAGCCGTTCATCACCGAGAGCACGACGATCAGCGCGGCAACGCCGAGCGCGATGCCGAGCATCGACACAAGTGAAATGAACGAAATAAAATGGTTGCGCCGCTTGGCCCGCGTATAGCGCAGGCCCACGACAAGCTCGTAGGGCACGCGCATCAGCAGCGCTCGCGGTGCATACGAACCGGCGCGTGATACGGTAAGGTAATCGCGCCCGTGCGCGGCGCGGGCCCCGGGCCAACCTGGAAAATGTGGCGAATTCGACGAATGTGGCGCATGTCTTTGCAGTGTGCCATACGCAAGGTGAACGCTGCAAAAGGAGACTTGGGCATCCGGTCCCGGACCTACGCATGAGTCCGCGTGTTCCGACACCCGACTTGCGACACCCGACTTGCGACACCCGACTTGCGACACCCGACTTGCGACACCCGACTTGCGACACCCGTCTTGCGACACCCGTCTTGCGACACCCTGATAGACTCGTGCGTCGCCATGAATGTGCACTTGATCGTTCCCGAGCTGTTCCCCGATCCGGAGCGCGGCGATCCGAAGGTGTCCGGGACGCGTGTCGACGCGCTCGAGATCCTTGTTTCCCGCGGCCGGCGCAAGTGTGGTCGCGGTGCCAGTCTGGAAGCCTGGCTGCTCGACGCATTCTCCGTCGCGCGCCAGAGCGACTGGCCGGCCGCGCCTTACTCCCTCGTTGCGGATGGCGGCGACCCGGATGGCGCCTGGTGGCTCCGCGCCGATCCAGTCAATCTGCGCGCCGACCGGGACAGCGTCCTGCTTTCGGATGCGGCGCTTTTCGATATCGCGCCCGACGAGGCGACATCGCTTGCGGCAAGCCTGAACGCGCATTTCGCGACCGTGGGCGTCACTTTTTACCCACTGCGGCCCGACCGGTGGTACGCGCGGGTCGATCGGGACCCGGAGATGTCCGCCCCGCCTCTTGCCGACGTTCGCGGACGTTCCATGCTCGATGTCATGCCGGAGGGACCCGCGGGCGGGCGCTGGCGCGCGGTCCTGAACGAGATCCAGATGCTCCTGCACGATCATCCGGTCAATCTGGCGCGCGAGGCGCAGGGCGCTCCGTCGATCAATGGTCTCTGGCTATGGGGCGCGGGTCGGATCGCGGAGACGCCGCGCACCGCCTACCGGCGCGTGGTCGCGGATCATCCGGTTGCAAGAGGTTTGGCGCAGGCAGCCGGCACGCGCCACGCCCCGCTGCCCGGGTCCGCAAGCGAGTGGCTCGACGGTTTCGATCCGTCCGGGGTCGAGGCCGTCATTCTGGAGGCGCTCCGCATTCCGGCGGCCAATGGCGACATGCCGGCCTGGCAAGCGGCTCTCGAGACACTCGAGCGCGACTGGTTCGCGCCCATCCTTGCTGCGCTCCGCGCAGGGCGCATCGGGATGATCACGGTACACGTTCCGGGCGCGATGCGGACGCTCGAGACAGAAGCGACACGGCAGGACCTGCGCTACTTCTGGCGCCGACGCCGGCGGCTCGCCGCCTACGCCCCATGACTGCGATCACGACCCGCGCGGTACCGCAGCGCGAGCTCCACATGCTCATTCAGCATGGCGTTCATCCCCTGCTGTCCCGGATCCTCGTCGCGCGTGGCGTACGCAACCGGTCGGAGATCGAGTATGGCCTCGCCGCGCTGATTCCCCCGGGCGAGCTGATGAATGCCGAGGCCGCCGGTGATCTGCTCGCCGATTACATTCAGGCCGACAAGCGCCTGCTCATCGTCGCGGACTACGACTGCGACGGGGCCACTGCATGCGCGGTCGGCATGCGAGCACTGCGTGCCATGGGTGGGCGAGTCGACTACCTGGTACCGAATCGATTCGAGACGGGATACGGGCTGTCCCCGCAGGTCGTCGAGATTGCCGCGCCGCGCGCCCCGGACCTGCTCGTTACCGTTGACAACGGAATCGCGAGTGTCGAAGGTGTCGCAGAGGCCCGGCGCCGGGGGATCGCCACGCTGGTGACCGATCATCATCTGCCGGGCGAGACGCTGCCGGACGCCGCCTGCATCGTCGATCCCAGTCAGCCGGGCGACCGCTTTCCGAGCAAGGCGATTGCCGGCGTCGGAGTCATGTTCTACGTGATGCTCGCCACGCGCGCCGCGCTGCGCCGCCGTGGCGCGTTCGCCACGCGTGACGAGCCGAACCTCGCCAGCCTGCTCGACCTCGTCGCACTCGGCACGGTGGCCGATGTCGTGAAGCTCGATCACAACAACCGGGTGCTCGTGAGCCAGGGGCTCGTCCGAATCCGTTCGGGACGCGTCCAGCCGGGAATCGCCGCGCTCTTCGCCGTCGCCGGACGTGATCCGCGGCGCGCCGGAACGTTCGACCTCGGCTTTGCAATCGGGCCGCGCCTGAACGCGGCCGGACGCCTCGCGGATATGGGACTGGGGATCGAGTGCCTCATCACCGACGACACGGCGCGCACACTCAACATTGCGCAGGAACTCGATGCGCTGAACCGCGAGCGACGTCAGCTCGAGGCGGGCATGCAACGCGACGCGGAAGTCCTGCTCGAAAACGTCGATGCCGGTCAGGCCGCTGCCGTGTGCCTCTTCGATCCGACGTGGCACCAGGGCATCGTCGGTCTGCTCGCTTCACGCGTGAAGGATCGTGTTCACCGACCGGTGTTTGCGTTCGCGCTGTCCGGATCAGGCGAGCTGCGCGGCTCGGGTCGGTCGGTGCCCGGACTGCATTTGCGCGACGCCCTGGACCTCGTCTCGAAGCGCGCGCCGGGGCTGCTGGTGCGATTTGGCGGACACGCCGCGGCGGCCGGGCTCACGCTACGCGCGGACGGGCTGGAGGAGTTTCGCGCGCAGATCGAGGCGTCGGTACGCAAAATGGTGGACCCGGCCGCGCTCGCCCGGACCGTGGAGACCGACGGTTCGCTCGAAGTCGGGTATGCAAGCCTCGACATCGCGCGAATGCTCGGCGGAGAGGTCTGGGGACAGGGCTTTCCCCCCCCGCTCTTCCTGGACGATTTCCTCGTGGAGAACCAGCGACTGGTCGGGGAAAAACACCTGAAACTGCGTCTCGCGCGGGCCGGGCAGCGATTCAACGGCATGCTGTTCCGGCAGGACACCCCGGTTCCGGGTCGAATTCGGGGCGCATACCGACTCACGGTCGATGAATTCAACGGGGTGCAATCCCTGCAACTCACCGTAGAGCACTGGGAGGGCGCCTGAGCGCGGGTTTCGCGGCGCTCTGACTTCGGTTGGAACTGGAAGTATCCTTGGGCCCTTAGAAGCCCGTTTCACGAAGGGCGCAATAAGGGAGCAGGCATGGAGCGCAAGCGCGTCAATTCGAGCCGGATCCGCGCGGTGGGCTACGATCCGAAGGAGCGCGTGCTCGAGGTGGAATTCCGCGACGGGCAGGTCAGCGCCTACGCCGGCGTGTCCCCGGAGATTCACCGCCAGTTCATGGCCGCGCCCTCCCCGACGAGCTTCTTCGAAGACAAGATCGAAGAGGGCTACACGCCCCGACGTGTCAAATGACGCCCCTGATTCGCAAAGTCTTTTCCACTCTTGGCGCGCGAACCACCGTGCCGTTTCGAGTCGGATTTGCCGACGGTTCGAGCTATCAGAACATCCCCGGCAACGCCGCCTTCGATCTGCGCTTCAAGACATCCCGCGCGCAGTGGAAAACCGTGGTGAACGGGCATATCGGTCTCCTCGAGTCGTACTTCGACCAGTCGATCGAGGTCGACGGTGACTTTGCCGCAGCATTCAAGATGGCCTACGAGGGGCGTTTCTCGCATGGCCAGACGCTTACGGTCAATCTCCGCAACCGCTGGCACGAGTTCCGTTTCTCGAATCGCACGATCGGACAGGCGCGCGCCAACGCACGCTTCCATTATGGCCTGGGGGCGGACTTCTACGGCCAATGGCTGGACGTGCCGCTCAGGATGTACACGTGCGCGTACTGGAAGGACGGAACGCGCTCCATCGAGGAGGCGCAGTCGAACAAGATCGAGCACGTGTGCCGCAAGATCCTTCTGCAGCCCGGCGAGGAAGTGATCGACATCGGCAGCGGCTTCGGCGGCTTCATGTTTCATGCGGTCGAGCGTTACGGCATTCATGGCACCGCCCTCAACAATGCGACCGAGCAGGTGGATTGGCTTCGCGACGAGATCGCGCGTCGCAACCTGACCGACCGCGTCCGGGTTCGCAATGCCGATTTCCGGGAAGTCGACCGCCAGTACGACAAGGTCGTCTCCATCGGCGTCCTCGAGCACGCGGGGCGTGACCAGCTGCACGAGGTCGTGAAGGCGCACGCCGACTTCCTGAAGCCCGGTGGCCTCGGCATGCTGCACTTCATCGGGCATCTCGGGATGCGGCCCACGGAGTTCTATATCCGCAAGCACGTCTTCCCGGGCGGATGGATCCCCAGCCTCGCCGAGACAATCGCCGCAATGGAGGCGTGCGGGCTCGAGGTCGTGGACATCGAAAACCTGCGTCGCCACTACGCGCTCACGCTCGACGCGTGGAAGGAACGCTTCGACCGCAACTGGGAGACGATCCATGCCCTCGATCCGCGAAAATTCGACGAGCGATTCCGCCGCGTGTGGCGCACGTATCTATACGGTTGCGCGGAAATGTTCCGGTCCGCGCACTGCGATACGAATCTCTTCCAGATCGTCTTCAGCAAAGGCAACACCGACCGCAGAAACTACCCGATGAGCCGCGCGTTCCTGTATGACGGCTCCGTCGGCCGAACCGCCGCTGCGCCGGTCCAGCGCGCGGCTTAGGCTGCCAATGGACACGTTCGACGACCGGAAGTCCCGCCTCGCCCGGGCGTTCGGCGGCGTCATCGGTCCGGCGAGCGCCTCGATTCGCCTCGACAAGGACACCTCCAACCTTTTCCGGGACCGCGCCGAGGAACCGTGCCGGCGGTTGGACGTGCGCGAGTTCCATCACGTGCTCGCGGTCAGCGCCGCAGAGCACTGGGTGGACGTCGAGGGGATGACATCCTACGAGTCGCTGGTCAGCGCGACCCTCGCCAATGGCTCGATGCCCTGCGTGGTCCCGCAGCTGAAGTCGATCACGATCGGCGGCGCCATCGCCGGGGTCGGCATCGAGTCGTCGTCATTCCGGCACGGTCTCGTGCACGAGAGCATCGACGAGCTCGAGGTGCTGCTCGGCGACGGCTCGGTGGTGACCGCCCGTCCCGATAATCTGCACAGCGACCTCTTTTACGGACTGCCCAATTCGTACGGCACGCTCGGATACGTGCTGCGAGCCCGGGCCAGGACCGTTCCGGTGAAGGCCTACGTCCACCTCGCGCACGTCCGCCATGCCGAGGCAAAAGCCTTTCTTGCGGATCTTGAACGGCAGTGCGAATCGAATGCCGACTTTGTTGACGCCGTGGTGTTCGGCCCGACAGAGCAAGTGATCACAGTGGGGCGCTTCGTCGATACGGCACCGTACACCAGCGACTACACCTATGAGCGCATCTACTACCGATCGCTCCGCGAGCGCGAGGAAGACTATCTTGCGAACCACGACTACCTCTGGCGCTGGGACACGGACTGGTTCTGGTGCTCGAAAAACCTTCTGGCGCAGAATCCGATCGTGCGCCGCCTCCTCGGCCGACGGCGGCTGAATTCTGTTTTCTACACGCGGATCATGCGCTGGAACTCACGCGTCGGGCTCACGCGCGGGCTCGACCGTCTGCTCGGCAAGCATCCCGAATCGGTGATCCAGGATGTCGACATTCCGATCGCCCGCGCACCCGAGTTCCTCGAATTCTTCCTCCGCGAGATCGGGATTCTTCCGGTCTGGGTCTGCCCGTTCCGATCGCCCCTCCGGAACGCGCGGTGGCCGCTCTTTCCTGCCGATCCGGGCACGCTTTATGTCAACTTCGGCTTCTGGGACGTGGTCCGGCCGGATGAGCCGCATCCGGCGGGCCACTTCAATCGCCTGATCGAGCACAAAGTGCAGGAGCTTGGCGGAATCAAGTCACTCTATTCGGATTCGTACTTTCCGCAGGACGAGTTCTGGTCGATCTACGACAAGACCGCCTACGATGCCCTGAAGGAGAAATACGACCCCAACGGCGCCTTCAAGAACTTGTACGAGAAGACGGTACTAAAGGAGTAACGGCGGAAGGTCACGAACAGGAGGGAACCGGCTGGTTCCCTCCCGTTACCCTCCTTCCCGCTACGTGGGCTTTTCAAGTAGGCGAGACTATCCTCTCGTTGACAAATGAGAGGATGAGAAAGCTCCGATCCTCGTTGGCCAATGGATGACGCACCTGATTCCCCTGCGGTGACCGTGTCGAGGCGTGGCGCCACTTACGCAGTGGGCCGCTCCCAGCGAGAAGGGGGGGAAACCAGGCGGTTTCCCCCTGTTCGTAACCTTCCAGCCTGCGCGAGTGACGCGCCCTGCACCCTGCCAGCACAGAAAGAAAAGCCGCCCGAGGGCGGCTTTGTTCCCGGGGGGCGGGAACGTAATCGGCTGGCGAAGCATCGGTGCCGGAAATCTGCCCGCATTGTTGCCAGCCTAAGACCCGGCTTCAAGCAATAAAGCCCAGGATGTGACAATTGTTTACATGCGAATCGTTTACATGCGAATCCGCGGCGCAAGCGTAGCGCGTGAACCCGCCTGCAACTCACAAATTATTACGACTCGCGACGCGCCGCTGCCTAGCGACTGGCGAGGCTGGGCGTGAAGGCGAGCACGACGCCAAGCACGATGAAGCAGGCGAGCGACCACTCCGGAATCGACAGCCAGAGGAAGGCCCATGGCTTGAGCGTGCAAGGCCCGTCGTACTGCAGGAGCGGCGGGATCCAGCTGCCGACGTTCGTCTGGTCCAGAAATCTCTCGACGGCGGATCCCGCGCACGCGCTGGCGCGCGCATCGTCGGATTGCAGGTAGGCATGGTACCCCGCCGCAACCGCGCCGCCGAAGGCGGTTGCCGCTCCAAGCATCGCGTAGAAGCTCGCCATCAGGACTCCTGGCCGGTGGAGCACCGCGACCAGACTGATCAGTCCGACGGCAATGAAGAGGAGCCGTTGGACGATACACCACGGACACGGGTAGAGCTGCTCCACGTGCTGCAGGTACAGGCCAAAGCCGAGAATCGCCACGCACGCGAGGAAGACCAGCGTGAAGATCCGGCTGCATCGGTTCGCAATGTCTCGAGCGTCGGGCATGAGCACCTGCGTTGCGGTTCGTCCGATCATAATGCGGATTGCGCGATCGGGTATCCACCGCCGCGGGCAAACCCGCCGGTCCGGCCGGCCGCTCCGGTATACTCCGCGTTTTCCCGCAAGGCCGCACGACATGGACGCCGAACGCCTGAACACGCTCACGCACACCCTCACGGATCTTTCCGCGCGCGAGGGCGACCTGCGGAGGTATCTTTGACTTCGAGTCGAAGCAGGCCCGTCTCGGTGCCGTCACCAAAGCGCTAGAAGACCCGAACGTCTGGGCCGATTCCAGGCGGGCCCAGGAACTTGGCAGGGAAAAGAAGGCCGTCGAGGCGATCGTCGACCGCCTGAACGTGCTCAGCAATGCCCTGCGCGACGCGCGCGAGCTCTTCGAGCTCGCCCATGGCGAAAACGACGACGAGATGCTTGCGTCCATCGAGCGGGACGTGGCCCGGATCAGCAGCACGGTCGCGGACATGGAGTTCCAGCGCATGTTCGCGGACCCCATGGATCCCAACAACTGCTTCGTCGATATCCAGGCGGGCTCCGGTGGCACCGAAGCACAGGACTGGGCGAGCATGCTTCTGCGCATGTACATCCGGTATTGCGAGCGCAAGGGCTACCGCGTCGACGTGCTCGAGGAATCCGAGGGCGAAGTCGCGGGCATCAAGAGCGCGTCAATCAAGGTCACCGGCGATTACGCCTTCGGGCATCTGCGGACCGAGATCGGCGTTCACCGCCTGGTGCGCAAGTCGCCGTTCGATTCCAACGCGCGCCGCCATACGTCGTTCGCGAGCGTCTTCGTCTACCCTGAAGTGGACGAATCCATCGCTATCGAGATCAATCCTGCGGATCTTCGCATCGACACGTATCGCGCCTCGGGCGCCGGCGGCCAGCACGTGAACCGGACCGATTCCGCGGTACGGATCACCCACGTTCCGACCAACACCGTAGTCCAGTGCCAGAATGATCGGTCGCAGCATCGCAATCGCGCCGAAGCGATGGCCATGCTCAAATCGAAGCTGTATGAACTCGAGCTGCGCAAGCGGATGGAGGCGAAACAGGTGCTGGAGGATGCGAAGACCGATATCGGCTGGGGCCACCAGATCCGCTCCTACGTGCTCGACCAGTCACGCATCAAGGATCTCCGTACCGGCGTCGAAGTCGGCAACACCCAGTCCGTTCTGGACGGCGACCTCGACGGTTTCATTGCGGCCAGCCTGAAAATGGGCGTGGGGATCGCCGTGGCGGCAGCGCGGGAGTAACCCATGGCCGAGGATACGAAGCCGTCCCAGGACGAGAACCAGATCATCGCGGAGCGGCGCGCCAAGCTTGCCGCACTTCGGGAGCAGGGAAATCCGTTCCCCAACGACTTCGAGCGCGCGCATCTTGCCGGCGACCTGCACCAGGCATACGGCGGCCGGACCAAAGAGGCGCTGGAGGGCGATGCAATCCGCGTGGCGATCGCCGGTCGAATGATGCTGAAGCGCGTCATGGGCAAGGCGAGCTTTGCCACGCTCCAGGACATGTCCGGGCGCCTGCAAGTGTACGTGTCGAACGACCTCACGGGCGCCGAAGCCCATGAAGCGTTCAAGCACTGGGACCTGGGCGACATTCTCGGGGTCGAAGGAACGCTCTTCAAGACACGAACGGGCGAGCTGACCGTGAACGCCGCTTCGATTCGACTTCTCACGAAGGCGCTCCGGCCGTTACCCGAGAAGTTCCATGGCCTCACCGATCAGGAGAGCCGCTATCGGCAGCGCTACGTCGATCTCATCATGGGCGAGGAGACGCGCCGCACATTCCTGCTCCGCAGCCGGATCATCCAGGAGATCCGCGCGTTCATGGTCGGGAAAGGCTACCTCGAGGTCGAGACGCCGATGATGCAGCCGATTCCCGGCGGCGCCGCGGCCCGGCCTTTCGTGACGCATCACAATGCGCTGGACATGCGGCTTTTTCTGCGCATCGCGCCGGAGCTCTATCTCAAGCGGCTGGTGGTGGGCGGATTCGAGAAAGTGTTCGAAATCAACCGGAACTTCCGGAACGAAGGCATCTCGACCAAGCACAACCCCGAATTCACGATGATGGAGTTCTACGAGGCCTACCGCGATTATCGCTACCTCATGGACTTCACCGAGGAACTCCTCCGAAGCGTGGCCCGGAACGTTCTCGGCGCGCTCCAACTGCCGTACGGCGAACACGTCGTGGATCTCGCCAGACCGTTCGAGCGGCTGACCGTCACCGAAGCGATTCGCAAGTTCCACCCGCACTTTTCCGACGCCGATCTGCGGGATCGCGATGTCCTGGAGCGCGAGATTCGCAAGGCAGGTGCCGAGCCCGGGAAAAAAGCGGGGCTCGGCACGCTCCAGTTGCAGCTGTTCGAGGAGACGACCGAGCAGATGCTGATCCAGCCCACATACATCGTCGATTATCCCGCCGAGGTCTCGCCGCTCGCCCGCCGCAGCGACGCCGACCCCGACGTCACGGACCGGTTCGAGCTCTACCTGGCCGGCCGCGAAGTGGCGAACGGATTCTCCGAGCTGAACGATCCGGAGGACCAGGCGGCCCGCTTCGACGAGCAGGTGCAGGCCCGCGCGGCCGGCGATGAAGAAGCTATGTACAAGGACGCGGACTACGTCCGCGCACTCGAATACGGCCTGCCTCCGACCGCCGGCGAGGGCATCGGGATCGATCGACTGGTGATGCTGTTTACCGGCAGCGCGAGCATTCGGGATGTGATCCTGTTCCCGCACATGCGTCCGGAAGCCTGACGACCCGATGCGGAACTGCTAACCGGAACTGCTAACCGGAACTGCTAACCGGAACTGCTAACCCATTGTGAAGCGGTGAAGCGGGCGACGCGACCGCCGCGGGCCGTCGGTCCGGAAGCCATGCGGAAGGGACTACGCGAGAGTAGGCAGGACTACTCACTCGCCTCTGCCCCGCGCCGCCCGCCACCCCGCAACGTGAGGCAGTTCACGCGTCTTCGCGGGCGCTGGCCCGTTTTTCGCTGCATGCCGGACCGAGTTCGACAAATGCGGTCCGAACATGCAAATCATTGGGATTATCGGCAGCCGAGCCGCCCGAAAGACGGCCTTGGCACGTCAGCCTGCGTCGGGGGACTGACGTGGCCGAGAGAGACACGACGATCACCCGCGTCAGCGGCCGCCGCGCACTGGCCGCGGGGGGATTCTGTGCCCTCGAAGCCGAAGTGCACCTGCACTGCGGCGCGTCGGGCCGCGCTGTCGTGCCCGCGATTGCCTCCGAACTGGGGCGATCAGCAGTCACCGGTATCCGTGAAATCACGACGCTCGTCGATCCGGCATTGCATGGCCTCGACGCACGAAGCCGGGATGACGTCGACGCCAGCCTGCTCAGGCTCAACACCTATTCGCCCACCCAGGTCGGATCGGACGTGCTGGCGGCATGCTCGATAGCGGCGCTCCGTGCAGCCGCCGACGCGGCAGGGCAGCCCCTGTTCAGGTACCTCCAGCCGGACGCATCGCGGGTGCCGCTACCGGTGGTGGCTACCTTGCTCTCGGCCGATCCCGCGGCGGTATTTCGCCGGCTTGCAGTGATTCCCGCCTGCGCCAGTGGCGCCGAGGAAGCCCTGGATGCCTGCGCTGCGATTCATGCTGCCGCCGTCGAGCTCGCGCCCCTGTCACGCGGCGGCACGCCGGCTTTCGCCGACGATGAGCGCGGGCTCGAACTGCTCATCACTGCCATCCAACGCGCCGGGTTCGTGCCGGGCGAGGAAATCGCGATTTCCGCCGAGCTGCGCGCAGCGCGCCTGTACAGCAACGGCCGCTACCGTGGTCCACACGGCGAGCCTCGCGACAGCGATGCGTGGTGCGAACTGCTCGCGGACTGGGTCGCGCGCTTCCCGATCGCCATTCTCGAAGACCCGTTCGCGGCCGACGACCGCGCCGGTCAGCAGCGGTTCGTGCGGGCGTTCGGCAGCCTCGTGCGGGTGGGCGGGCATGAGCTCCTCGCCTGCGACGCCGAACGGGTCGCGGACGCGGCCGCCCAAAGTCTCTGCGGCGCCATCATTGCCGCCCCGGAAGAAGTGGGCACGATGACCGAGCTGTTCACGGCTTTCGAGGCCGCACGTGCGGCCGGCTGGGATACGGCGGTCGCCGCCGATGGCGAAGGCGGCGACGCTGCCGCGGTACATCTCGCGGTGGGTTGGAACGCGAGCCTGCTCAAGCTCGGCTCGATTGCCGACCCCGGAAGCGTGGCGCGCTGGAACGAGTTTCTGCGCGTCGAGTCGGGCCTCCGCTCGACGTACTCCTTTGCGCACGCCAAGGCGGCCGCGCACCTGGTGCATTAGGGAAGGACAAAAACAAAACCGGTAGGTCACGAACCGGGGAAAACCGGCTGGTTTTCCCCCGTTACCCCCTTTCCCGCTAAGAGCAGTCCGGAGCTGTGCGGGGGGTCCGATATAATCCGGGACCGTACCGCGCGCGCATCTCGTCGCCGCGGGACACCCGCTCCCGTTGCCGATGTCCGCTCCCTCCACCGGCCCGCAGCACCCCCTGCGCGGCATTCTGCTCATCGTCGTGGCGGTCTCCATGTTTGCGATGATGGACACCACGGCGAAATACCTGTCGCTCACCTACCCGGTGCCGGCAATCGTGTGGGCGCGCTATTTCGCCCAGGCGCTGTTCATGCTTCTGGTGCTCGGGCCGCGGCTCAAGGGCGACCTGCTGCGCACCCGGCGCCCGGGTCTGCAAATCGCGCGCGGAATCACGCTGACGCTCGCGACGCTCCTTTTTTTCTCGGCGCTGTCGCTCATGCCCATCGCGGAGGCCTCGGCAATCACCTTCGTGTCGCCGCTGCTCCTCACGGCGCTGTCGGTTCTGCTGTTGCGGGAGCGCGTGCCCCCGGTGGCCTGGGTCGCGGTGGTGGCGGGCTTCGTCGGCGTGCTCTTCATCATCCGACCCGGCGGGGCCGTATTCAGTCCTGCCGCGGTGCTGCCGCTCGCGACGGCATGCTGTTTCGCGGCGTACCAGATCATGACCCGCCAGCTCGCGGGCGTGGATTCGAGCTTTACGACGCTTTTCTACTCGGCAATCGTGGGCACCGTGTTGACGAGCCTGGTCGTGCCCTTCTTCTGGCATCCACCCGAGTCGGTGCTGCACGGCGTGCTGTTCGTGATCCTGGGCGTGCTCGGTGCCGTGAGCCACTTCGTGCTGATCCGCGCGTTTCACCATGCCCCGGCATCGGTGATTGCGCCGTTCGTCTACAGTCAGCTCATCGCGGTACTGATTCTCGGGTACGCGGTCTTCGGCGAATTCCCGGACAGCTGGTCGCTCGCAGGCATGGCGATCATCGTCGCGAGCGGGGTATTCATTGCGCTCCGCGCCCGGGGTTAGGGGAGGAATCGAGACGGCGCTGCAGAGATCGCCACAGTCTCCCTGCGTTTACCCCGTTGCACAATGCGCGCGAGCGCGTTCAGCCCACGTGCACGAACCCCGTCAATCCGCCTTCCTGATGCAGCAGAGTCTGGCAGTGAAGCATCCAGATGCCGGGATTGTCCGCGACCAGCGCAATCTCGATTGATTCCCGGTCTCCGACGATGACCGTGTCGCCCCACGGGCGATGCGGTGCCGGCCTACCGTTGCGGGTGATCAGGCGGAAGACGTAACCGTGAAGATGAATCGGATGAGCCCAGCCGGTATCGTTCCGGATCTTGATGATGTAGTGGCCGCCGTGCTTCAGGCTCAATAGGGGCGCGTCACCCTGACCCTTTCCGGCCGCGCCATTGATCGCCCATCCCAGGTGGTGCTCGCGCAGCAATTGCCCGATAGTCTGCAGCTTGCCTTGCACGCGGGCTTCGCGCAGTGATCCCATCGCCCCGCCCTGCAACACGAGCTCGTGGCGCTCGGCGCGCGCCAAATCAGGCTCGGGCACCGGATTCGGGGGCAACCTGGGCGTCGGCCCGAAGGCGCTTCGCAAGGGCGCCTCGTCACGGTAGACGATCTCCGTGACCGCCGTGCGATCGCCCGGGTAGTACGCGTCCTCGATGACATGCCGCCGGGCAGGCCGGCCGGTGAAATCGAGGATCAGGTCCGCGCGCATACCCGGCCCGAGAACCAGACCGCGCTCGCCGAGCGCATGCGGCTCCACAGGCTGGCCATCGAACGCAATGGCCTTTGGATCGTGATCGGCGAATCGCAGGCCGAAGATGCGCGCGACGGAGGCATTGACGAGGCGCAGGCGTACCCGCTCGCCTGCGCGCACCTCGAGCGGGACTTCGCGCGAAATGCGTCCGTTGATGGTGATCGCGCTTCCGAGCCGCCCTGAATTCGAAAGATCATGCAGGTCCTGGAAATCTTCCTGGATCGCCGCCTTGCGGTTCAACCGCCAGTCCGCGATCACCCAGAGGACCTCACGATCAACGTCGACCGGGACGCGCTCTGCCACGACCAGCGCTCCATGCAGGCCGCGCGCGACCTGCTCATACGCGAGCAGCTGGGAGTGATACCAGTACGTACCCGCGTCCGGTACGACGAACTCGTAATCGAAGACTTGACCGGGACCAACAGGCGATTGTGTGACCTGCGGCACGCCGTCCATGTCGTTCGGCACGCGCACGCCGTGCCAGTGGATCGTCGTGTCCCGGCCGGGTAGATTGTTGGAAAGGCGTACGCGCAGCCGATCACCCTGCATCAGTCGCAGCACCGGCCCGGGTGTCATACCGTTGTAGCCCCAGATCGCTGTCCGGGGATACTCCGCCGGCGCAAGCTGCTGGGTCGCGGCGATCGCGTTGAGATCGATCCATGCGCCACCCGCCTGGCTTTCAGCCAGGGCGCCCGGCATGAATGCGGACGCGAGTGCGATGCCCGCCGACTGCCGCAGAAACGTGCGTCGCGTCACCGGACCGGGCGCACTCTCAGCATCGCGCGCCCGACCCGCGTCAACCTCCACTACCCACCCCTCACTCCTGACGGACCCATCAAATCCGCTCGAAGATCGCGGCAATGCCCTGCCCGCCACCGATGCACATCGTCACGAGCGCATAACGCTTGTCGATCCGGGCGAGCTCGTACAGCGCCTTGACCGTGAGAATGGCACCGGTGGCGCCGACCGGGTGGCCCAGCGCGACCGCACCGCCATTGGGATTGACCCGCGCAGGATCGAGGCCCAGATCGCGCGTGACGGCCATCGCCTGTACCGCGAATGCCTCGTTCGACTCGATGACGTGCATGTCGGTCGGTTTCAGTCCGGCCTTCTCGAACACGCGCTTGACCGCCGGAATCGGGCCGAGCCCCATCACCTGTGGCTCGACGCCGGCATGCGCATAGGCCACCAGCCGCGCGAGCGGCTTGAGGCCCTGCTTCTCCGCGGCCGAGCGCTCCATCAGCACGATCGCCGCGGCGCCGTCGTTGATTCCCGAAGCATTGCCCGCAGTCACGCTGCCGTCCTTCTTGAACGCCGGCTTGAGCTTGGTCATGTCGTCGATCTTGGCACCCTTGCGAACGTGCTCATCGGTGTCAAAAGTGACCGTGCCCTTGCGACTCTTGATCTCCACCGGGATGATCTGGCTCTTGAAGTGACCCGCGTCGATCGCGGCCGCCGCGCGCCGGTGGCTTTCCAGCGCGAAAGCGTCCTGCTCGTCGCGTGTGATCCCGTACTTCGCGGCAATGTTCTCGGCAGTCACGCCCATGTGGCCGTGGCCAAAGGGGTCGTGAAGCGCGGCGGTCATCGCGTCGATTGCCGACGCGTCGCCCATACGCTGTCCCCAGCGGGCCGCAGGCAGGAAATAGGCGGCGCGGCTCATGCTCTCCGCGCCACCGCCCACGGCAACGTCGCAGTCGCCAAGCATGATGTGCTGTGCGGCCGACACGATCGCCTGCAGACCGCTGCCGCACAGGCGGTTCACCGTCAGACAGGGCGTGCCGACCGGCAGTCCGGCGTCCACCGCGACGACGCGCGAGATGTACATATCGCGCGCCTCACCGTGGATGACGTTTCCGATCACTGCGTGTCCGACCGATGCCGGGTCAATCTTCGCGCGCAATACCGCTTCGCGAATTGCGGTGGCCCCGAGCTGGGTCGGCGGGACGTCCTTCAATGCACCACCGTAATCGCCGATCGCGGTCCGCACACCGGCAAGCACTACGACTTCACGAATCATGATTTCCTCCTGCGTGTGCGCCGCACGCCATTGTCGCGCGGCGGTTGTGTCTCTCCGGCGATGCGGAGAGAAATGAATGGACGCGACCCCGATTGCGCCCGAGCCGTGGTTTGCGTCAATTCGTGGGCGCGAGCTCCCGCTTGCGCAACGCCGATCCGGCCGGCGACCCGTACAGATCGTGCGCATCGGCACGGGCGATTCGCACGTCCAGCCAGTCGCCCGGCTTCGCCTTGCGCGCCCGCTCGACATAGACGACCCCGTCGATCTCCGGTGCATCCGCCGCCGAGCGTCCGATCGCGTGCTCCGGCTCGACCGCGTCGATCAGCACCCGCACTGTAGCGCCCACTCTGCGGGCGAGGCGCTTGCCGCTGATGCGCTCCTGCACGGCCATGAACCGCGCCCGCCGCTCTTCCTTGAGGGCCTCCGGAACCGGATCCGGCAGCGCGTTGGCAGCTGCGCCCTTCACGGGGGAATAAGCAAAGCAGCCGACCCGATCGAGCTCCGCCTCCTCGAGAAAAGCGAGCAGCGCCTCGAATTCGGCTTCCGTTTCGCCCGGAAACCCGACGATGAACGTGCTTCGTATCGCAAGCTCGGGGCAGACTTCGCGCCAGGCGCGGATCCGCTCGAGGTTGCGCTCGCCGCTCGCGGGACGCTTCATGAGCTTGAGAATGCGCGGGCTCGCGTGCTGAAACGGCACATCGAGGTACGGCAGCAGCTTTCCTTCGCTCATCAACGGAATCACTTCGTCGACATGCGGATACGGGTAGACGTAGTGCAGACGGACCCAGACGCCGAGTGTGCCGAGCGCGCGCGCCAGATCGGTGAGGCGCGTCCTGACCGGACGCCCTCCCCAGAACCCCGTCCGGTAGCGCACGTCCACGCCATACGCGCTCGTATCCTGCGAGATCACCAGGAGCTCCTTGACCCCCGCGGCGACCAGCCGCTCGGCCTCGCCCATGACGTCGCCGATCGGCCGACTCACGAGATCGCCGCGCATCGAGGGGATGATGCAGAACGTGCAGCGGTGATTGCAACCCTCGGAAAGCTTGAGATAGGCGTAATGCTTCGGCGTCAGCCGGATGCCCTGCGGTGGCACCAGGTCGACGTACGGATCGTGTGGCCGCGGCTGCGCCGCGTGCACGGCTGTCATGACCGCCTGGACATCGTGCGGGCCGGTGACCGCCAGCACGCCCGGATGCGCCCGCCTGATGACGTCACCCTGCGCCCCGAGGCAGCCGGTGACGATTACGCGCCCGTTCCGGGCGAGCGCCTCGCCGATCGCGTCGAGCGACTCTTCGACCGCGGGATCGATGAACCCGCAGGTGTTGACGATGACGAGGTCCGCATCGTCATAAGTCTGCGATGTCCCGTAGCCCTCCGCGCGCAACTGCGTGAGGATGCGCTCCGAGTCGACGATCGCCTTGGGACACCCCAGTGAAACGAGCCCGATCTTCGGCGTCAACGCCATGACGCGATCGCGCTCACGCCTTCTTGTCGGGCTCGTCGACCGGAGGCTTCGGTTCGTCTCGCGCCTGGGGTGGAGCGAAGCCGGCAAACGGTGTGAACATGTTTCGGGTCTGCACCTGCAGCTGATCCTGCATCTGCGCGAACATGTTCTTGCTCTGCTCCAGATAGGTCTGCATCAGGCTCTGCATCGCCGGCCCCTGGAACGTCAGGAACTGCGACCAGAGCTCCTGGTTGCCCTTCGTGGAGTCGCCGTAGAGCGAGCGCGACTGTTCCTGCAGGTTATTCTGGATCTCCATGAACGCCTGGATGTTCCGCTCCAGGTAGTTGCCCATGATCCCCTGCATGGCATTGCCATAGAAGCGAATGAGATGGGTGAGCGCGTCGTGCGAAAACATCGGCGTGCCCGCGGACTCCTCCTCCAGGATGATCTGGAGCAGGATCTGGCGCGTAAGATCCTCGCTGGATTTCGCGTCCACCACCTGGAATTTCTCGTGCTTCAGCACGAGTTCCTTGACGTCCGCAAGCGTGATGTAGCTCGACGTCTGCGTGTCGTAGAGCCTGCGGTTGGGGTACTTCTTGATCAGTCGGACGGATTCGGGCATCGTGCTTTCGATTCTCGCTGATTTCATTGAGCGCTCGCTGGACCGCAATGATGCCACCGACGGACGGACGGCACCGCTTGCAAGATTTCCTGAGATAGAGTATTTTGTTGCAATGCAGCAAACCCCGTCATCTGCCGTGAATTCTCCCCGGACACGTTCGAGAAACTGATCCTCAACCCAAAAGTACGAGGCTCCGCATGACCAATCCCACCAAGCCGATGGCCAACTGGAACCAGGCGGCGGTCGAGGCAGCAATGACCTACGCCCGCACCGGGCTCACCACTGCCGAGCAGCTGCTCCGGCTCAATCTCGACGCTGCGCGCGCGACGCTCGAGCAAACCAGCAAGGCGGCGCGCGAGCTCCTTGCCGCCGATGATTCGCAGGATCTGATGGCGCTCCGCAGCCGTCTTGCGGAAACCAATATGCAGCAGGCGGCCGCCTACGCGAACAACGTCTACGCGCTGGTCGCGGAAACGCAGTCCGCGCTTGCCAGGATGTTCGAGGACGGCGTCGCAGGATTTTCCAGTGACGTCGCCGAGTCCGCCGAAAAGCTCGCCAAGGGCGCGCCCGGCGGTGAGATGCAGGCCGCGGCGCTCAAGACGACGCTCGCCGCCACGTCGGCCATGATGGAAAGCCTCAACCAGGCCACCCGGCAATTCGCGGCGCTTTCCGAGTCCACCATGAAAGCGGCCGCAGCCCAGATGGTGCGCGGCGCGACGAAGAAATAGCCCCACTATCACTCCCGTCCTGGCTCCCCGCGCGCCTGCGCGGGGAATAGCGTTCATCCTACTCGCATCGGCGCATCAGGCGCCATGCGGGCCCCTGCAGTCTCAGTACCTCAGTACCTCAGTACCTCAGTACCTCAGTACCTCAGTACATGTGCTGGCCGCCATTGATGGCGATGTTTGCGCCGGTCACGAACGCGGCCTCCTCCGAGCACAGATAGATGATGAGACCCGCCACCTCGTCCGGCTTGCCCAGGCGACCGACCGGGATCTGGGGGACGATCTTGCTGTCGAGGATGTCCTTCGGAATGGCCATCACCATCTTCGTGCCGATGTACCCCGGCGAGATGGTGTTCACGGTCACGCCCTTGCGCGCGACCTCCAGCGCGAGCGCCTTGGTGAATCCGTGCATGCCTGCCTTGGCCGCCGAGTAGTTCGTCTGGCCGAACGCGCCCTTCTGCCCGTTCACCGAGGAGACGTTGATGACGCGGCCCCAGCCGCGCTCGACCATGCCCTCGCAGACCGGCTTGGTCATGTTGAAGACGCTGTCGAGATTGGTCTTCATCACCGCGTCCCAGTCGAGCTTGCCCATCTTCTTGAACGTCATGTCGCGGGTGATGCCGGCGTTGTTGACCAGGATATCGACATGTCCCACCTCGGACTCAACTCGCGCCGCGCATTGCTGACACGACTCGAAGTCGGCGACATCCACCGGGACCGGGTGAAAATCGTAGCCCTTCGACTTCATTTCCGCATTCCATGCCGCGGCGTTCTTGTTGCCCGGCGAATGCGTCACGACGACCCGGAATCCCGCATCGTGCATCTTCAGGCTGATCGACTCGCCCAGTCCGCCCATGCCGCCCGTTATCAAAGCCACTCTCTGCGCCATCTTTGCCCGCCTTCCTTGCCGAACCCTCGCTCGCAGCTCCCGGGGGATTATGGCATGCCTCCGCGCCACGGCCTCGAAGACGCAATCCGCGTCAGTCCATGTGCAGGCCGCCGTTGATCGAGATGTTCGCGCCGGTAATGTAACCAGCCTCATCGGAGCAGAGGTACGCGATCAGCCCGGCGATTTCCCCCGGCTCGGCGAGCCGCCCCATGGGAATCGAACCCACGATGTTCTGCAGAATCTCCGGTTTCATCGCGCGCACCATGTCGGTGTTGACGTAGCCCGGCGAAAGGGTGTTCACCGTAACACCCTTTCTCACGACCTCCTGGGCGAGCGCCTTGGAAAAGCCGTGCATGCCGGCCTTTGCCGCCGAGTAGTTCGTCTGACCGAACTGGCCCTTCAGCGCATTCACCGAGGAGATGTTCACGACCCGGCCCCAGCCGCGCTCCATCATGCCATCGATCACCTGGCGCGTGACGTTGAACACCGAGTTGAGGTTGGTGTTGATCACCGCATACCAGTCACCGGGCGTCATGCGCCGGAAGACCCCGTCGCGCGTGATCCCGGCATTGTTCACCAGCATGTCGACCGGACCCACCACTGACCGGAGCTTGTAGAACATCTCCGCGCACGACTCGTACGCCTCGACGTTGCCCTCGGCCGAGTAGACGTCGTACCGCTCGTCCCGCATCGCCTGCAGCCACTCGTCCTTCTTCTCGTATCCCGGCAGGCAGTTGGCGACGACCTTGTTGCCGTCCCTGGCGAGTCGCTTGCAGATCGCCGTACCGATGCCCCCCATTCCACCGGTCACGAATGCGACGCGTTGCTTCATCCCATGCTTCCTTCCCTGTAAGTAATTCAGTTGCGCGCCGTCGGCAATTGATGTCCCGCCGCCGGCTGCGCGCCGCCTGCGCTTCTAGCGCTCGATCGCCAGCGCGACGCCCATGCCACCCCCGATACAGAGCGATGCGAGTCCCTTGTGGGCGTCCCGGCGGATCATCTCGTGGATCAGTGTCACCAGGATGCGGCAACCCGAGGCCCCGATCGGATGCCCGATCGCGATCGCTCCGCCGTTGACGTTGATCTTCGACGTATCCCAGCCCATCTCCTTGTTCACCGCACAGGCCTGCGCCGCGAATGCCTCGTTGATCTCCATCAGGTCGAGGTCCTGGGGCTTCCAGCCGGCCTTCGACAGGCAGAGCTTGGACGCCGGCACGGGGCCCATGCCCATGATCTGCGGGTCGACGCCCGCCGACGAATACGCCTTGATCCGCGCAAGCGGCTTGAGGCCCAGTGCTGCGGCCTTCTTGGCGGACATCATGATGACGGCAGCAGCGCCGTCATTGAGGCCGGAGGCGTTGCCGGCCGTCACCGTGCCCTGCTTGTCGAAAGCGGGTCGCAGCGCTGCGAGCGCCTCGAGCGTCGTCCCGTGCTTGGGGTACTCGTCGGTATCGAAAACGACCGGCGCCCCCTTCCGCTGCGGAATCTCGACGGGCACGATTTCGTCCTTGAACTTGCCGGCATTCTGGGCCTCCTCCGCCTTGCGCTGCGACTCGAACGCGAAGCGATCCTGATCCTCGCGCGTGACGCCGTACTTCTTGGCGACGTTCTCGGCGGTGACGCCCATGTGGTACTGGTTGTACACATCCCACAGGCCATCGACGATCATCGAGTCCTGCAATTTCGCGTCGCCCATCCGGAACCCGCCGCGCGACCCCATCATCACGTGCGGCGCAAGGCTCATGCTCTCCTGTCCACCGGCAATCACGATCTCGGCGTCTCCAGCCAAGATCGCCTGCGCGGCAAGATGGGTTGCCTTGAGTCCCGAACCGCACACCTTGTTGATGGTCATCGCCGGGACCATGTCCGGCAGCCCGGCGCGGATCGATGCCTGGCGCGCGGGGTTCTGGCCCGCTCCGGCGGTCAGAACCTGTCCGAGGATGACCTCGGACACCTGTTCGGGCTTCACGCCGGAATTGGCCAGCAGCGACCTGATCAGATGCGCGCCAAGGTCCGACGCGGGAATTTTCGAGATCGCTCCACTGAAGCTTCCTACCGCGGTACGGGCCGCGGCGACTATGACAACGTCAGTCATGCTGTGTCTCCTTCGTAGAACTGCGAACCATCGGGTCCATTTTTCACACCACCCGGAACTGCACGTAGCGTCCCGGCGCATTCTCGATGCGCTTGTACTTGCCGCCGCCCAACCGCTTCGGCGCCGGCTTCTCACCGCCCGCGTGCGGCGCGAGCCAGGCGTTCCAGTCGCCCCACCAGCTACCCTGCGCCTCGCGTGCGCCCGCGAGCCACGGTTCGGGCGAATCGGTGACGATCTCGCGCGTCCAGTAGCTGCGGCGATTCCTGGCCGCCGGGTTCACGACGCCTGCGATGTGCCCGCTCGCGCCCAGGACGAACCGCACTCGGCCCCCGAGCAGGCGCGCCGACGCATAGGCAGCCTTCCACGGCACGATATGGTCTTCGCGCGTGCCGAGGATGTAGGCAGGCATGCGCAGACTGCCGAGGTCGACCCGCTCGCCGCAAACCGTCAGAGCCCCCGGCTCGCGCAAGCGGTTCTCGAGGTACATGTTTCGCACGTACCAGCAGTACATCGGCCCGGGAAGGTTGGTCGAGTCGGCATTCCAGTACAGGATGTCGAACGCGTCCGGATCCCGGCCCTTCAGATAATTGTTGATCACGTACGACCAGACCAGATCGTTCGCGCGCAGCATGGAAAAGACAAAGGCGAGATTGCGCCCTTCCAGAATGCCGCCTGCGCCGATCTCGGCTTCCTTCGCCGCGACGCTCGGCTCGTCCACGAACAGCCCGATCTCGCCAGGGTCCGCGTAGTCGAGCAGCGTGGCAAGCAGCGTCAGGCTCGCGGCCCAGTCATCGCCGCGCGCGGCAAGCACGGCGAGCGTCGACGCGAGCAGCGTCCCGCCGACGCAGAAGCCGAGGGCATTCACCTTGTCGGCCTTCGATATCGCGCGCGCTGCCTCCAGCGCGCGAATGACGCCATCGCGAACGTAGTCGTCCCAGTTGAGGTTCCCGAGTTCAGCCGTGACGTTTCGCCAGGACACCAGGAACACGGTGTTCCCCTGCTCCACTGCGTACCGCACGAAAGAGTTCTCCCGGGTCAGGTCCAGCACGTAGAACTTGTTGATGCACGGCGGGACAATCACCAGCGGCCGGGCGCGCACGACTCCGGTCGCCGGCTTGTACTGGATGAGCTGGATCAGCTCGTTCTCGAAGACTACGGCGCCGGGCGTCGCCGCGAGATTCCTGCCCACCGTGAACGTGGCCTCGTCGGTGGTCGAAATGCGTCCCTTGACGGCATCGCCGAACAGGTTCTGCGCGCCGCGCGTGATCGTCTCGCCGTTCGACTCGCGCGCGAGACGCATCACCTCGGGGTTGGTCGCAGCGAAGTTTGCCGGGCTCGAAGCGTCGATGAACTGCCGCGTGAAGAAGCGCAGCTGCCCCTTGGCGCGGAGCTCGATCTCCGCCGCGTCGACCAGTTCGGTGAGGAACCGCGCGTTGAGGAGATAGCTTTGCTTGATGAAATCGAAGTAAGCGTCATCTCGCCACTCGGCGGCTGCGAATCGCCGATCGCCGGCGTCGGGTCGCGCCACAGGGTCAGGGACCGCTCCGTCGCGGCGCGCAAACATCGTCTGCCACAGCGTCGCGGTGCGCTGGTAGTGCGCCGTATGGAGTTCCATCGCGCGCGCCGATCGCGTGGACCAGTCGGCGAACTGGCGCACGGCGTCCGAGTCCGATCCGCTGGAAAGCCATTGCAGCAGACCCGACACGACCGCCGGACCAGCCTGCAGCGTCGGGTCGAACGAGGGGGGAAATGACGGCGGGGGATGTGGCGGGAACAAGTTTCCGTGCCGCAGCAGCGCGTTGCCCGAGGGATAACGCTTCAGTATTGCACCGCACAATCGCAGTGTCAAGAATGCTCATTCCACCGGGTTTTTTTCTATCAAACAAGATGATAGCAGTTCGGAACGAGCATCCAGGCGCCCCCACTTCGCGCACCCGATCGGCCGAATCCAGCGCGCACCGGCCTAACCATGAGTCCGTCCCGCTAGAATGCAGTCGCCACGTCGCAGACTTTGCCTGCTCCCATGCATATCGTCGCCATCGCCTGGCTCTTCGTAACGGTCCTCATGGCGGTTACGGAGCGCAGCATTACCGCGGGATTACTCACGTTCCTCCTTTACGGGCTGGCGCCACT
>JAABRB010000611.1 GCA_011391185.1 Betaproteobacteria bacterium | reverse complement strand
CTTTTCCACGATGTTGCCCGAGTGAGAACCCGAGTCAAGATCTGCGGCATCACATCGCCGCGTGACGGCGAGGCGGCCGCCCGTCTGGGCGCGGATGCAATCGGGCTGGTGTTCTATGAGCCGAGCCCGCGCTGCGTCACCATCGAGCAGGCGCGCGCAATTGCCGAGAGCGTGCCGCCCTTCGTCGCGCGCGTGGGGCTGTTCGTGAACCCCGCTGCGGACACCGTCAGCGCCGTGCTCGACGGCGTCGGGATCGATCTCGTACAGTTCCACGGCGAGGAGGACCCGGCGTTCTGCGCGGGGTTCGGGATTCCTTACCTGAAGGCGCTACGCGTTCGGAAAGGATTGAATTTGCTAGAATGCCTGTCGCCTTTCCGCAGTGCCGCGGGGTGGTTGCTCGATGCGTATCGCCCCGACTATTACGGCGGCACGGGGGAAACCTTCGACTGGGGCGTCATCCCCGCCGGACTCGAGCGGCCGGTGGTGCTCTCCGGCGGGCTGACGGTCGGGAACATTGCCGAGGCGGTGCGCCGCGTGCGCCCCTGGGCGGTAGACGTCTCGAGCGGCGTCGAGTCGGCCAAAGGCATCAAGGATGCGGACAAGATCGCCGCATTCATCGAAGGAGTCCGCAATGCAGATGGTTGACCTCCCGGACAGCCGGGGCCATTTCGGTCCCTACGGCGGGGTGTTTGTTGCCGAGACGCTCGTGCACGCGCTCGAGGAGCTGCGTTCCGCCTACGAGGCGTGCCGCAAGGACCCGGCGTTCGTCGCCGAGCTGGAATCCGAGCTGAAGCATTACGTCGGGCGCCCGAGCCCGGTCTATCACGCGAAGCGCTGGTCCGATCTCCTCGGTGGTGCACAGATCTATCTCAAGCGGGAGGATCTCAACCACACCGGGGCACACAAGATAAACAACACCATGGGCCAGGCGCTGGTCGCGCGCCGCATGGGGAAGCGACGCGTGATCGCCGAGACAGGCGCCGGCCAGCATGGCGTGGCGGCGGCAACCGTCGCGGCGCGCTACGCCATGGAATGTGTCGTCTACATGGGATCGGAAGACATCAGGCGCCAGGCCGCCAACGTGTACCGGATGAAACTGCTCGGCGCATCGGTGGTGCCGGTCGAATCGGGCTCCAGGACGCTCAAGGATGCGCTGAACGAGGCGATGCGCGACTGGGTGACGAATATCGAGAGCACCTTCTACATCATCGGCACCGTGGCGGGGCCGCACCCGTATCCGGTGATGGTGCGCGATTTCCAGACCGTCATCGGCCGGGAATGCCTGGTGCAGATGCCGGAGCTTGCCGGCCGGCAGCCCGACGCGGTGATCGCCTGCGTGGGCGGCGGCTCGAATGCGATCGGTATTTTCCATCCCTACATTTCGCACGAGAGCGTCCGCCTGATCGGCGTCGAGGCGGCCGGCGACGGGCTCGCCAGCGGACGGCACGCGGCGTCGCTCTGCGCGGGGCGGCCAGGGGTCCTGCACGGCAACCGGACGTACCTCCTGCAGGACGCGAACGGCCAGATCGTCGAGACGCATTCGATCTCCGCTGGGCTCGATTATCCGGGCGTGGGACCCGAGCATGCCTGGCTCAAGGACATCGGTCGCGCCGAATACGTCGCCGTCACCGATGCCGACGCGCTGCAGGCGTTTCACGACTGCTGTCATCAGGAGGGCATCATTCCGGCGCTCGAGTCGGCGCATGCGCTCGCCTACGCGGCGCAGCTCGCGCCGACCCTGGCGCGTGACCGGATCCTGCTCGTCAACCTTTCGGGTCGCGGCGACAAGGACATGCATACCGTCGCCGAGAAATCCGGCATCCAGTTCTGATCGAGCGGAACATGTCGCGTATCGCAACCGTATTCGAGAACCTCGGCCGCGAGCGTCGCAAGGCACTCATCCCGTTTGTCACGGCAGGGGATCCGGCGGCCGGCGGAGCGGTCGAGCTCATGCACGCGCTTGCCCGTGCGGGCGCGGACGTGATCGAGCTGGGCGTGCCGTTTTCCGACCCGATGGCCGACGGCCCGGTCATCCAGCGTGCCAGCGAGCGGGCGCTGAAAGCGGGCGTGAGTCTCAACGACGTGCTCGGGTACGTTGCGGAGTTTCGCAAGCGGGACGCGACGACGCCGGTGGTCCTCATGGGTTACGCGAACCCGATCGAGGCGATGGGTACGGATGCATTCGCCGAGCGGGCGCAGGCCGCTGGCGTGGACGGCGTGCTGGTCGTGGATTACCCGCCCGAGGAATCCGCGGAATTCGCCGCGCTCGTCCGGCGCCATGGCATCGACCTCATCTTCCTGCTCGCGCCGACCTCCACCGACGCACGCATCGAGCAGGTGGCCCGTCTAGCGAGCGGCTACATCTACTACGTTTCGCTGACGGGCGTGACCGGGGCGTCGCACCTCGATGTCGGCGATGTGAGCGCCAAGCTGGCGACGATACGCCGCAAGATGACGCTGCCGCT
>JAABRB010000610.1 GCA_011391185.1 Betaproteobacteria bacterium | reverse complement strand
CAGATCGAGGCGCGACATCGAACGGTAGTTCTCGACGATCAGCACTTCGGGCATGACCATGAGCTGCACCAGCACGAGCGCGAAGGCGATGTTGCGGCCGGCGAACGCGAAGCGCGCGAAGGCGAACCCGGCCAGTGTGCACAGGACAAACTGCAGCACGAGGACCATCGTCACGAGCATGAACGTGTTGAGGAAGTAGCGCGCGAACGGTGCGACGCTCCAGGCGCGAGCGAAGTTCGACAGCGTGAGCGGCGCCAGCGGGTCGAAACGGGTCGCGAACTCCGGCGGGTGAAATGCCGCCCAGAACGCGTAGAGGAGTGGCGCCAGCCACAACGCCGCCAGCAGCCAGGCCGCCGCGATCTCCAGCCAGCGCCCGGGCTGGCGTATGCCTGCGCCGGTCACCGGTAGTGGATCCTGCGGTCGAAAAGAAAGAACTGGCTGACCGCCATCACGGCGAGAGAGGCGAGCAGCACGGTGGTCAGCGTGGCGGCGTACGCAGTGTCGAAGAAGCTGAACGCCGCTTCGTAGATGTAGTAGAGCAGCAGGTTGCTTGCATTGTCCGGGCCGCCCTTGGTCAGGATGAAGAGGTGGTCCACGAGCTTGAAAGCGTTGATCAGCGCGTTGATCAGCACGAAGAGCGTCGTCGGCATCAAGAGCGGGAAAACGATGCGCCAGAAGTAGGTCCAGCGCGATGCGCCCTCGACGGTTGCCGCCTCGCGCAGCTCGGGGGAGATCGACTGCAGCGCGGCGAGGTAGAAGATCATGAAAAAGCCGGCCTCCTTCCAGATCGTCATCGCGATGACGCAGGCGAGCACCGTCGACGGATCGCCGAGCCAGTTGTGGCTCGCGCCGCCGAAGGCGGAAACGACCTTGTCGAGCAGACCGATTTCGGGCGTGTAGAAGAAGAGCCAGATGTTCGCGACCGCGATCATCGGCAGCACCGTGGGCGTGAAGTAGGCCATGCGCACCACTGCCCGCCCGGGCAGCCGGCCGTTCACCCACAGGGCCATCAGGATCGCAAGTGCGATGCTCGCCGGGATGGTTCCCACGGCGAACCAGAAGTTGTTCTGCACCACCTGCCAGAAGATCGGGTCCGTTGCCAGCGCGCGATAGTTATCGAGGCCCACGAACGCCGAGGGCCGCATCCGTGTGCCCGTGGAGAACAGGCTGTGATAGACGGTTGCGATCGTCGGGTAATGCGTGAAGCCGATCAGCAGAACGGCCGCCGGCAGGAGCAGCAGCCAGCCGTAGACGTGCGCGAGGCGCCGCTCGTGCATGACGGATGTCAGGATGCGAATTCGGGATCGATGCCGGGCCCGCGCGAGGGAAGCGTGCGCCAGCCCGGCGATCGATCAGCGGTAAGGTTTGAGCAGGCGCTCGGACTGGGCCTGCGCCTCGGTCAACGCGGCCTTCGGCGTCTTGCCCCCGGTGAGCGCCGCCTGGATCGCGTCATCCAGGAGCTTGCGCACCCGGCCGGTCTGATACGTGGACAGCTCGGCGGTGGCGAATTCGAGCTGGTCGCGCGCGACGGCTGCAGGCGCAAACGTCGCCACGTAGTCCTTGAGCAGCTTGGTCTGGTAGGCGTCGGCGCGCGTGCCGATGTAGCCGGTCGCGATGCTCCACTGCGCGGTGCGCTCGGGGTCGGTCATCCACTTGACGAACGTGAGTGCCGCCTTGCGCTCCTCCGGCGTCGACTTCTTGAAGATGTAGAAATTGCCGCCGCCGGTCGGCGTGCCGCGCCGCTTCGCGGCGGGCAGCATCGCGACGCCGAAGTCGAACTTCGCGCTGTCCTTCACCGCGGTGAGGTTGCCGGTCGTGTGCCACATCATCGCGGTCTTGCCCTGCAGGAAGTTCTCGCGCAGCGTGCCCCACTCGACGGTGCCCTCGGGCATCACCTTGTGTTTCTTGGTCAGGTCGACCCAGTACTCCAGGGCACCGACCACGGCAGGGCTGCCAAAGTGCGTGACGTTGCCATCCGGATTCATCAGCACCTGACCGTTCTGCATCGTGAGCGCGCCGAACATCCAGTACGGATACCCGGTCGACGGGATCATGACGCCCCAGCGGGAGACGTTACCGCTCGCATCCTTCTTGACGAGCTTGCGCCCCATGTCCGCCATCTCCTGCCAGGTGGCAGGCGGGCGGTTCGGGTCGAGCCCGGCCTCCTTGAAGGCGTCCTTGTTGTAGTACATCACGATCGTCGAGCGCTGGAACGGGATCCCGTAAACCTTGCCCTTGTAGATGCCGTTCTCCATCAGCGCCGGGTAGAACGCCTTCAGCCACGCCTTTTCCTCGGCGGTGGCGACGATGTCGTCGAAGGCGTAGATCAGGTCCTGCTCGATCAGTTCGTAGATGTCGATCGAGAACAGCACCGACAGCTGCGCGGGCTGGCCGGCCTTGTGTGCCGCAAGCGCCTTGATGCGCGCGTCGTTGTAGTTGCCCGCGTATACGGCATTCACCTTGATGTCCGGGTGCT
>JAABRB010000609.1 GCA_011391185.1 Betaproteobacteria bacterium | reverse complement strand
TGGCGCCCGATCGACGGCGTGAACCTGAAGACGCTGAGTGCGGCCCGCGCTCCGGCCCATTACGCCGCCCAGTGGCTCGCCCGCGCCGGCTACGCCTATGTCCCGCCCAAGCCGGACTCGAGCCACACCAACGTGGGCTGGGATGACGCACTCGACGGCTTCGCCACGCACCCGCTCAAAGGCGACCTGCGGCTCGGCCTGAAAATTCCGCAACTGTCGCTCGTGCTCGTCGAAGGGAAGGCGATATCGAGCTTCCCCCTGGACAGCCGCACCGACGCGGACGCCCGCGCCTGGCTCGGCAAGGAGATGAGCGCGCGCGGCCTCGACGCCAAGGCGCTCGACCAGCCGTTGCCCTACGAGCTGCCCGCGCATCCCATCGCCAAGGGCGGGGCCTATCGCATCAACGAGAACGCCAAGGGCCTCGTCACGCTCGCCGCGTGGTTCGGCAACGCCAATGCATCGCTCGGCCGCATCCGGGAGGCGCACAACAGAGGCAAGCTGCAAGCCTCGCCGGTACGCTGCTGGCCGCACCACTTCGATCTGGCGACGCTGATCCTGCTCGACGGCGATCCGGAGAAGGGCCGCTCGGTCAATATCGGGCTGTCGCCCGGCGACGGCACCTATGATGAGCCCTATTTCTACATCACGCCCTGGCCGTTTCCGGACCGCGCGAAGCTGCCGCTACTGCCGCCGATCGGCCATTGGCACACGCTCGGCTTCACCGCGGCGGTGGTACTGGCGAGTTCGATCCTCGAATCCACTCATCCGCAGAAGGAGACCGACGTATTTCTCGATGCGGCGGTGGCGGGGTCGCTCAAGGCGCTGGGCTAGATTCCGCGAAATCGCTTGTCACCGCTGCGCGACGGCACCTTCACCAGCGCTTCGCCGTCGAGCACCGTTTCGCCTCCCACCATGCATGTGCAGCTCAGCCGGGCGCGGAACTTCTCGGGAATGAGCTCGGAGACGACGACCGCCACTTCCACCGTGTCGCCGATCTTGACCGGCGCACGAAAGTTCAAGGTCTGCGAAATATAGACCGCGCCCGGCCCCGGCAGGCGGGTGCCGAGCACCGCCGAGATCAGACTCGCCGTGTAGAGGCCGTGCGCGATCCGCGTCCCGAACGGGGTAGTGGCTGCGAAGTGCTCGGAGAGATGGATCGGATTGCGGTCCCCGGTCACCTCGGCGAACCCGACCACATCGGAAGAGGAAACGGTTTTCGAGAGCCGCTCCGTCATGCCGGCGGACAAGTCCTCGAAATAGAGCGTGCGCAATTCCAGGATCATGAGAAATAGGCGGCTTGCTAGTGCAAGCTTGGCCCTTTCAGGAACCGGTTGCGGTCGCCCGAGGCGATACGCAGGTCGAGGGCGCGTCCTTCGCGCCAGATTTTCAGCGGCACTTCCACGCCGGCGCTGCCGAGCGACCAGATTTTGCGGAACACTCCGGCCAGGTCGCTCGCCGGTGCGTCCGCTACGGCCGCGACCACGTCGCCCGTCTTGAGACCACCGCGATCGGCGGGCCCGCCCGCGGATAATCCTGCGATCACGATGCGGTTCTCGACTTCCATCGCATAGATGCCGAGCCAGGGCCGCGATGGCTGATTGGCCCGGCCGATCGTGAGCAGGTCTTCGAGGATCGGCTTCAAGAGATCGATCGGCACGATCATGTTCAGCGGTTCGCGCTGCCCGGTCTCGCGCGAGGCCTCGAGCTGCAGCGAGCCGATGCCGAGCAGGTCACCGCTCGGCCCGATCAGCGCCGTGCCGCCCCAATGCGGGTGCGCGGGCGTCGTGAAGATCGCCTCGTCGAGCACGTATTCCCAGTAGCCGACGAATTCCTGTTTGGCGACGATGCGTGCGGCGACCGAGCGCTTCTTGCCGCCTTCGCCGCCGACGACTACGCGCTCGCCGAGCTCGGCCTTGGCGGAGAGGCCGAGCGGCAGCGCCGGCAGGTCGAGCCGGGCCAGCGCCTGCACCAGCCCGAAGCCTGTGGTCTGGTCGTAACCGAGCACGTGGCCCGGCACCGTGCGTCCGTCGGCGAGGCTGAGCCAGATCGTCTCCGCCTCGGTGACCAGATAGCCGATCGTGAGCACGACGCCGTCGTGGCGGATCAGGACGCCGTTGCCGAGCCGCTCGGTGCCGAGGATCTCGGCCGTGAAGGCATCGGAGGGAATGATTGAGCGCACGCCGACCACGGCGGCGAGGGCCGCGTCGAGATCGTACTCGTAGTCTCCCGGCTTCGGTTGCGCGGCCGGGGGCACTTTCCAGTCGCCGAGCGTCGGCATGCGCCGGCTCCCTTCGTTCAGCCGCCCTTATAGACTCGATGATAGCGCCGTCCGAGGCGAGTCAAAACCTCATAGCCGACGGTTCCCCCGAATTCGGCGAGGTCGTCGACGCCGATCCCGTCGCCCAAGAGCGTCGCGAAATCGCCGCGCCGCACGGCGCCCGTGGGGAGGTCGGTTACGTCGATCGAGATCAGGTCCATGGAGACGCGCCCCAGGA
>JAABRB010000608.1 GCA_011391185.1 Betaproteobacteria bacterium | reverse complement strand
GCGGGCGACGAGGCAATGGGGGCAACCGAACGGCTACATTCTCGGCGAGGAAGGCTCGGGCGCCTTCGTGGCCGGACTCCGCTACGGCGAAGGCTTGCTCTATACCCGCAATGCGGGCGACCTGAGGGTCTATTGGCAGGGGCCGACGCTCGGCTTCGATTGGGGTGGCGACGGCGCGCGCACGATGATGCTGGTCTATAACCTGCGCAGCATCGACGACATCTTCAACCGTTTCGCGGGCATTTCGGGCTCGGCCTATTTCGTGGGCGGGCTTGGCATGACGGCGCTGACCTGGGCCAATATCGTGGTGGTTCCGATCCGCTCGGGCGTTGGCCTCAGGCTCGGCGCCAATGTCGGCTACATCAAGTTCACGCCGCGGGCGACCTGGAACCCATTCTGAGCCGAACCCGGGTTTTCGCAACCTGAGGCGGCAAGATACCGGCGGGGCGACCGGAGCCGCCTAATTTCCGCGCCAGATAGGGTTAATGATTGGTTTCTCTGGAAGTCGAGCCGCGTGCGTGGCATGGTAAAAGTTAAGTTCCCGCCCTTTGTTGAGTATTGAGGCCGCGACATGATCGAAGTGATCATGTTTTTTGCCCTTGGCTTTCTCGCCGCGAGCCTGATTGCGCTCGTGCTGCTTTCGGCCGTCTGGCACCGCGCCGTCCGGCTGACCACGCGGCGGATCGAAGGCGCGATCCCGGTCTCCATGGCCGAGATCCAGGCGGACAAGGATCAGCTCCGCGCCGAGTTCGCCATGTCCACGCGCCGCCTCGAAGCGAGCGTGGAACAATTGAAGCTCAAGACCACCGATCAGCTCGCCGAGATCGGCCGCAAGACCGACGTGGTCCGCCAATTGAAGTCCGACGTCCAGGAGACGACGGCGTCCGTCACCTCGCTCGAGGCGCAAGAACGGGCGCTGCGCGACAAGCTGCGCGCGACCGAGGAAGAGCTCTCGGCCAAGTCGCGCGAGTTGCATGAAGCCGAGAGTCATCTCTCGAACAAGCTGAACGAACTCAGCCAGATCAACCGTACGCTTTCCGAGAAATCCATCGAAGCCGATAGCCAGCGCGTCGAGATCGTGGCGCTGGAGACCCAGTGCGGCACGCTCAAGCACCGCGTCGTCGATCTGGAGCGCGACGTGGCGGCGACCGAGGAACGGCTCGCCGATGAACGCGGCGTCGTGGAGCGCACCGCGCGGACGCTCGCCGAAGAACGCGAGAAGGTCGAGAACCTCAATCGGCGGCTTGCCGAAACCGAACGGCTGTTGACCGAGGGTCGTGCGGTCGCTGAAAATCTTTCACGCAACGTCGCAAGCCTGGAAAGCGAAACCCGCCGCCAGGCCGAGATCGTCGCCGAACGCGAGCGCGAGCTCACCGGCATGCGCGCCGAGGCCGCGAAGTATCGCGAGGAGATGCTGGCGTCGCGTCGCGACGCGGAAAGCGCCGCGCGCGCTTTCAATGCGACCATCGAGACGCTGAAATCCGAGAAAGCCATGCTCGAAGGTGCGCTCGCCCAGCTGCGCGAGGACCGCAATCGCCTGCAGCAGGAAGTCGCCGCCTACAAGCATCAGGCCGAGACCGCCTGGGCCTCGGAGCGGGTCGAGAACGCACTCCTGCGCGAGCGCATCAACGACATCGCCGCCGAAGTAACGCGAATGACCGCAACGCTGGAGGGCCCCGGCTCCTCGATCAACCAGATTCTCGATAAGGCCCCGGCCACTCCTCGACAGAACGGCGGTCCCGGCCGCACGCCGGTTCTGGCGGAGACCGCTCAGGCCGGCGGCACCCGCCTGTCGCTCGCCGACCGTATCCGTGCGCTGCAGAGCCGTTCCGGCCGCGGCTGACATAGCGCTCAATCCCCGTGAATTCGGCAATTTAGGGAATAGCGGGCTCGCATGACCGCGCATCCGCATTGGCAGCCGCGCATCGAGGACGAGGCGCTCCTGCGCGGGCGCGGGCGTTTCATGGATGATGCTGCCCTGCCCGGCCAATGCGTCGGCGTGTTCGTGCGCTCGCCGCACGCGCACGCCCGCATCCGCAAGCTCGATATCGAGGGCGCGCGCGGCTTGCCCGGCGTGCTCGCGGTGTTGACCGCCGCGGACATGGAAAAGGCCGGCGTCGGCAACGTGTCGCGCTGCCCGCCGCTCCCCGGCAAGGGCGGCAAGCCGCTGCATGTTCCGTTTCGGCCGGCGCTCGCCGGCGAGCGGGTGATGCACGTGGGCCAGGCCGTGGCGCTCGTCGTGGCGGAGACCCTGCTCGCGGCGCTGGATGCGGCCGAGCGGGTCGTGGTCGAATACGAGGAGCTTGCCGCGGCGGTGGATGTGCGCGCGGCGATGGCGCCCGGAGCGCCGCAGCTCTGGCCGGAGGCGCCGGGCAACATCGCCGTAGACTGGCCGGGCTTCAAGGAAGACGAGGCCAATGCGCGCGAGATCGAGCAAATCATCGCGTCGGCGCCGCACGTCGCGCGCATCGGCGTGGTCAACCAGCGCGTCGCCATCGCCA
>JAABRB010000607.1 GCA_011391185.1 Betaproteobacteria bacterium | reverse complement strand
CTGACCGGACCGTGCCACGTGCTCGAGATCGGCAGCGGCACCGGCCAGCACGCCCTGCACTTCGCCGGCGCGCTGCCGCACGTGGCTTGGCAGGCAAGCGACCGGGCCGAGGACCTGGCGGGGATCAGCCGATGGATCGAGGCGGCGGCGCCGCCGAATCTCGGCGCAGCGATCGCGCTCGACGTCAACGACGCCGGCCGGCAGGCGGCGGAATACGATGGGATCTACTCCGCAAATACCGCGCACATCATGAGCTGGACGGAGGTTGAGCTGATGATCGCGCGGGCCGCTGCGGCGCTGCGTGCGAAGCATGCGCTCATGGGGATTCGTGATTTCGAGGCAGTCGATGCGTGCGCTCGCGGCGTCGGTTTCACACTGGCCGAGGACAATGCGATGCCGGCCAACAATCGCCTGCTCGTCTGGCGTCGCACGTCCGGTGCGAGGCGATTGAGTCGTGGCAGGGAGTCATCATGATCGAAGCGACCGCGTTCAAGCTGACGTACTCCACCATGTTTGATCCGCCTCCCGAGATGCATCGGCGCTTCGATGCGGCGCTCGCCGGGGTGAAGGCCAATCTCGGCGCCGAGCGGCCGATGTGGATCGCGGGCAGCGAGGCGCTCGCCGAGGACAAATTTGAGGTCCGCAGTCCGATCAACCGCAACTGGCAGATCGGAACGTTCCAGAGCGCCGGTCACACCCAGGTGGATGCGGCCGTGACCGCGGCCCGCGATGCCTTTCCGGGCTGGGCGGCGACGCCGTGGCGCGAGCGCGTCAAGCTGCTGCGGCGCGCCGGGCAGCTCATCGAGGAGCGCGTTTACGAAATCGGTGCCGCGGTCGCCCTGGAGGTGGGCAAGAACCGGATGGAGGCCCTGGGCGAGGTGCAGGAAACCGCCGATCTGATTTTCTGGTACTGCGACCAGATGGAGGAGCATGGCGGATTCGCGCGCGCGCTGCCGAACGATCCGCTCAAGGGGTTCGTCAGCCGTAATCGCACCCTGTTGAAGCCGTATGGCGTCTGGGGCGTCATCGCGCCGTTCAACTTCCCGTACGCGCTGGCCGGCGGGCCGATCGGCGCCGCGCTGGTGGCCGGAAACACCGTGGTATTCAAGACTGCGAGCGATACCGCGCTCGCGGGCTGGCTGCTCGCCGAGGTGCTGCGCGATGCGGGGTTGCCGCCGGGGGTGTGCAACTACATCTCCGGTGACGGCGCAACGACGGGGGATGCGCTGGTTCAGCATCCGCAGCTGTGTGGCGTGACGTTCACCGGATCGCACGAAGTCGGAATGAGCATCTACCGCTCTTTCGCCGGCGGGCCGTACCCGCGGCCGTGCATTGCCGAAATGGGTGGCAAGAATGCCGTGGTGGTGAGTCGCCATGCGGATCTCGAGCGCGCGGCGACGGGCATCGTGCGCTCGGCGTTCGGCTTGCAGGGGCAAAAATGCTCTGCGGCTGCACGCGTGTACGTCGAGCGCCCGGTGGCCGACGACCTCGTTGCGCGACTCGCCGCGCTGACGCGCGCCATCGGGATCGGCGATCCAACCATCAAGGAGAACTGGATGGGCCCCGTGATCAACAAGGCGGCCTACACGCGCTATGCGAAGTGCGTCGACAATCTGTCCGAGCATGGCGAAATCGTGGTCGGCGGCGAGCAGCTGAAGGACGGCGATCTCGCGCAGGGCTATTTCTGCGCGCCGACCGTAGGCACGGCACCGTTCGACTTCCGCCTGTGGCGCGAGGAGAAATTCATCCCGCTCGTGCTCGTCGGCGCTGTCGACACGCTTGATGAGGCGATTGATCGGGCAAACGAGTTGCCGTACGGCTTGACGGCCGGTTTCTATGGCGCCAAGGACGAAATTCCGAAATTTCTCGACCGGATCGAGGCTGGCGTCACGTACTCGAACCGGCCGCAAGGCGCGACCACCGGCGCATGGCCGGGCTTTCAGCCGTTCGGCGGATGGAAGGGATCGGGCTCCACCGGCAAGGCGATCGGCTCCTACTACTACCTGCAGCAGTACCTCCGCGAGCAATCTCAGACGATCGTCGATTGAGTCGCATGTCCGCGAACTGGCAGGACGTGATCGATTTCTGGTTCGGCGCGCCGGGCTCCGCCGAGCGTGGGCTGCCGCGCAAGGCGTGGTTCGAAAAGTCGGCTGAGTTCGATGCTGCAATCGGCGATCGGTTTGCCGCGGCGCTCGAGGCGGCGGCGGCGGGGAACCTGGACCACTGGCAACGCACGCCGCTCGCTGCGTTGGCCCTGGTCATCGTGCTCGACCAGTTCCCACGCAACGTGTTTCGCGGTACCCCGCGTGCGTTCGCGACCGATTCGCTGGCGCTTGCGCACGCGGGCGGCATCGTCGCGCGGGGATTCGATGCGGCGTATCTGACGGTCGAGCGCACCTTTGCGTATCTTCCATTCGAGCACGCCGAGGACATCGCGATGCAGCGCCAGTCGCTGGCGTTGTTCGGAAGGCTCCCGCCCGGCGCGTCGAGCACACGCTACCTGGACTAC
>JAABRB010000606.1 GCA_011391185.1 Betaproteobacteria bacterium | reverse complement strand
AAGCACGCGCCCAACAAAGCCAGCGCACTGAAGCTGCTCGAATACCTCGTCTCCAACGACGCGCAAGCGCTCTATGCACGGCTGAACTACGAGTATCCGGTCAGGAGCGGCGCGGCGGTGGAACCGATCATCGCAAGCCTCGGCCCGCTCAAGCCCGATTCGCTCGATCTTGTCGCCATCGCCAGAAATCGCAAACAGGCGAGCATCCTGATCGACAAGGTCGGCTTCGATCAGTAGCGCCGTGCGCCCCAGCAAGCACACGAGCCTAAACTCATGAGCGTCGCGCACGCATCGGCCCGACGGGGCGAAGGCCGCGGCTGGACGTTCGCTTCGCTGCTCGTTGCCGCGATCGTGCTGGCCCCGATCACCGCCCTCTTCGCCATTGCCGCGCAGGGCTCCGGCGACCTCTGGCCGCATCTCCTCGCCTATGTGCTGCCGCAGGCGGTCCACGACACCGCGCTGCTTCTGCTCGGCGTCGGCGTCGTCACTGTCGTGGTCGGTGTCGGCACCGCATGGCTCGTCACCACCTGCCGCTTTCCCGGCCGCGGGTTTTTCGATTGGGCGCTGCTGCTGCCGCTCGCGGTCCCCACCTATATCGTCGCCTTCGCCTATCTCGACATTCTGCATCCGCTCGGACCGATCCAGACCGCGCTGCGGTCACTCTTGGCGATCGACGATCCGCGCGGGCTATGGCTGCCGGACGTGCGCTCGCTGCCCGGCTGCATTCTACTTCTGGGCTTCGTGCTCTATCCCTATGTCTATCTCGCCGCGCGCGCGACCTTCCTCATGCAATCCGCGCCCGCGCTCGAGGTCGCGCGCACGCTCGGCGCCGGCAGCCTTGCGACCTTCCTGCGCGTGGCGCTGCCGCTTGCCCGCCCCGCCATTGCCGTCGGCGCGACGCTGGCGTTGCTGGAGGCACTGAACGACATCGGCGCTTCGGAATTTCTCGGCGTGCGCACGTTCACGGTCTCGATCTACGCCACCTGGGTGAACCGATCGAGCTTGCCGGGTGCGGCGCAGATCGCGCTCGTCATGCTCGCGGCCGTGCTCGCGCTGGTGCTCCTGGAACGTTGGGGCCGGCGGCACCGGCAGTTTTCCGGCGGCAGCCGCCGTGCGCACCCGCCCGCACTCGCCGAGCTTTCCGGCCTCGCAGCCCTCGGCGCATTCCTGGCCTGCACAACGCCTATACTGATCGGCTTCTTAGTACCCGCTCTGCATCTTGCGAATGAGGCCTGGACGCGCATCGAGCTCGTGGGCCTCGCACGCAATGTCGTAATCGAAGCGCGGAACAGCGTTCTGTTCTCCACCGCAGCGACCGCCGTCGCCCTTGTCCTGGGTCTGGTGCTTGCGCACGCCGCTCGCCTCGACCGCGGCGGACTCGCCGACGCGGCGGCACGCATCGGCTCGCTGGGCTACGCGATACCGGGAACAGTGCTCGCGGTGGGACTGCTAGTGCCGCTCGCCACCTTTGACAATGCATTGGACGCCGCGACGCGGCAGGTTCTCGGCTTTGGCACCGGGCTCCTGATTTCCGGCTCGGGGGCGGCGCTCGTGCTCGCTTATGTGATCCGCTTCCTCGCCATCTCCGCCGGCGGCGTGGAAGCGGGTTACGCCAAGATTCCGGCGAGCCTCGATATGGCCGCGCGCAGCCTCGGTGAGAGCACGCGCGGCACCATGCTTCGCGTGCATCTGCCGCTGCTGAAGCCCTCGCTCGGCGCCGCGGCGATCCTGGTGTTCGTTGACTGCATGAAGGAATTGCCGGCGACGCTCTTGCTGCGACCGTTCGGCTTCGAGACGCTCGCTACCCACATCTATGCTGAAGCCGCGCGCGGCACCTATGAGGACGGCGCGGTCGCGGCGCTCATGATCGTACTCGTCGGCCTCGGGCCCGTGGCGCTCTTGGCGCGCATGAGCCGGCCGCCGCTTTTGCCCCTAATCCGCGGCAGCGTCCCCTAGTTCTTGAGTGCCGGAAGATCCCTGTAAAGCTCGAGCGCCTCGGGATTGGCCAGCGCCTCGGTGTTCTTCACCGGCCTGCCGTGCACTACGTCGCGCACCGCAAGCTCGGTGATTTTCCCCGAGCGCGTGCGCGGAATATCGGAAATCGCGATCACTTTCGCGGGCACGTGGCGCGGCGACGCGCCAGTGCGGATTTGCCGCTTGATCCGCTCGATGAGCGCCTCGTCGAGCTTCGCGCCGTCCGCCAGCCGCACGAACAGAACGATCCGCACGTCGTGGTCCCATTCTTGGCCGATGGCGATAGATTCCACGATCTCGGGAATCTGCTCGACCTGGGCGTAGAGCTCCGCCGTGCCGATACGCACGCCGCCCGGATTGAGCGTCGCGTCCGAGCGGCCGTGGATAATCATGCCGCCGTGCCGGGTCCATTCGGCGAAATCGCCGTGGCACCACACATTGGGGAAGCGCTCGAAATAGGCCGCACGATATTTCCGGCCCTCCGGATCGTTCCAGAATTTCACCGGCATGGAGGGGAACGGCGCAGTGCACACCAG
>JAABRB010000605.1 GCA_011391185.1 Betaproteobacteria bacterium | reverse complement strand
CCTCCTTTCCAAGGAGGGGTGCCCGCGCAGCGGGCGGGGTGGTTGCGGCTTTGATCGAGGCTGCTCGCCACCCCGTCGCCTTCGGCGCCATCCCTCCTCGGAGAGGAGGGGAAAAGGATCCAAGACATCCCCTCCTTTTCAAGGAGGGGTGTCGGGCGAAGCCCGACGGGGTGGTTCCGGCGCCTGCGAGGCTCTGCTACATCGTCTCTACCGCGTCCGCAGGCGCAGCGTCCTTCGAGAACACCTCGCTGCCCTGGCCGTCGACCACGCGCACGCCCACCGGGATGCCGTTTCGCACGCTCTCGGTGACTACGCAGAAGTCCTCGAACGGCTGCAGGCACCGGTCGAAGTGCTTGATGTCACCGGCAAGCTCCGCGAGGCGGATGGTCGCGTCGAGGCGTCCGATCCGGAGACGCCCGCGCTCGTTGCGTACCAGGTCGCCGGTAACCTGGGCGCGCAGTGTTGCCGGACTTTGGCGGAATTTGCGCATGCAGAAAAGCAGACTCGAGGAAAGGCAGTTCGCGACCGCGGCGGCGATGAGCCGCGCGGCGTTGGGACCCGCGGCGGCGCCGAGGGGCGGAGGCTCATCGAGGACCAATTCGGAGACGTCCGGCCAGTCGATCTTGACGCGGAACTCGTAATCGGCGAGTTGCTCGAGCTCGAGATTGAAGGAGGATGAGTCGTTCATGATGTTTGGTCCAGTTCTCTCGATTCCAGTTTGCAGCCGCGCACACGCTTCGGTCTGTGACCAGGGTTCCAGTGAAATGCGCGCGCGAGACGGGGGGCGTGGTGACCATCCATCGCGCCGACGAGCTCCGCTACAAGGCGTTCGAGAGCATGTTGCACCAGTTCGACGCGACGGGCGCCGAGCCGACGGTGACGCGCTGCGCCAATTGCCGGCAGACCTTCAACTTAGGGGCAGGTGCGCTGCAAGTGGGATCGGACGATGGGCTGCCTGCTCGGACTCGTCGGGGACATTCTGCAGGCGTGACGCCCGAATGCGTGGGCGCGTTGGAAACTTCGACGTGTTACCAAAGTCACACACGAGTGCTTGAATACTTGTTCGGCATTTTCCCGGGTGCTAACATCTTTGCTCATGCGGGGAATGCGAACTGAGTAGCGAACTGCGAAAAGGATCCGACAGATGATCTGAGCAAGTTCCAGGTTCCTCCGGCAGAGCCTTACTCCTCCTCCTCCTCCTGGGCTCTGCCTTTCCCCCCGCGCACCTCAACCGTGCGCGGGGTCTTTACTCTCGGTGCCGCCGAATCCGGCGCGGCCTGAACTCTCCCGCACCCTCGTCGTCTAAACTGTGACGCGCATGCCCGGTCCGGGCGGGCTGCTCATTGCGGAGGAGGGGACGATGAAACCCTGGCACATTGCAGGCGTTCTGGCGCTGGCGCTCCTTGCGACCCCGCTCGCGCGGGCGCAGAACGTGGCGCCGAACGCCATCGAGCTGCCGCCGTGGTTCGCCAAGACGTTCCTCGATTTCCGCGAGGACATCGCCGGCGCCGCCAAGCAGCGCAAGCGACTCATGGTCTATTTCCACCAGGACGGCTGCCCCTACTGCGCCAAGCTGGTCACCACGAACTTCACCCAGAAGTCGATCGTGGACAAGATGCACAAGGGCTTCGTCGCGATCGAGATCAACATGTGGGGCGATCGCGAGACCACCTGGCTCGATGGCAGGGCGCGCCCGGAAAAGGCGCTGGCGGCGCATCTCAAGGTCCAGTTCACGCCGACCCTGCTCTTCTTCGACGAGAAGGGCAGCGTGGTCGTACGGCTGAACGGCTACTACCCACCGCACCGGTTCGAGGCCGTGCTCGACTACGTGTCGGGCAGGAAGGAAGGCCAGGTCGCGTTCGCCGAGTACATGAAGACGGCGGTGAAGGAATCGGCGAGCGCGGAGCCGCACGACCAGCCCTTCTTCATGAAGGAGCCGCTCGACCTGCGGCGCAAGGCCGGCGGCAAGCCGCTCGCGGTCGTCTTCGAGACGCCCTACTGCACCGGCTGCGACGAGATGCATCGGGAGGGCTTCACGCGCAAGGAAGTACTCCGACAGGTGGCGAAGTTCGACGTGGCGCGCGTGATGGTCGGTGGGCGGGGCGAGCTGACCGCGCCCGACGGGCGAAAGCTCACCGCCGCCGACTGGGCGCGCGAGCTGAAGGTTGCCTACACGCCGAGCGTCGTATTTTTCGACGATCGTGGCAGGGAAGTCTTCCGGACCGAGGCATACCTGCGGCCGTTCCACCTGACCGGCTCGTTCGACTACGTCGCGAGCGGCGGCTACAAGTCAGAGCCCTCGTTCCAGCGCTTCCTGCAGGCCAAGGCGAAGAAGATCGAAGATGCCGGGGGGAAGGTCGAGCTCTGGAAGTGAGGCGGAGGGGCTAGAAACGCCTTTTCCCCGCCTCTCCGAGGAGGGGTGCCCGCGGAGCGGGCGGGGTGTGCGCCCGTGAGGGCGCCAGATCAGCGCGGTGAGAGTCCGCGCCGGGGTGAGCCACAGCCCCGTAGTCGA
>JAABRB010000604.1 GCA_011391185.1 Betaproteobacteria bacterium | reverse complement strand
GCCTTGCCGCATCCGGTCGTCACCGTCGGCCCGGACGGCAATATCGTCGATGCCAATGTAGCAGCGGAAACCTTTTTCGAAGTGGGCGCCCCGGTGTTGCGGCGGCACCGAATCCACGAGTTCGTACCTTTCGGTAGCCCCTTACTTGCGCTGCTCGACCAGGTGCGCCGCCGCGGCGCGGCGGTGAATGAATACCGGGTTGATCTCGGTACGCCGCGCAATGGCGGCGAGCGTATCGTCGATATCCACGTCGCTCCCGTGCCGGAGCGGCCGGATCACGTGGTCCTGGTGCTGCAAGAACGGACCATGGCCGACAAGATCGACCGGCAGCTGACGCACCGGGGGGCCGCACGTTCGGTGACGGCGCTAGCGTCCATGCTGGCGCACGAGATCAAGAATCCGCTCTCCGGCATCCGCGGCGCGGCACAGCTCCTGGAACAGGCCGCCGCCGACGAGGATCGGGTGCTTACGCGACTGATTTGCGAAGAAGCCGATCGCATCGTGGCGCTGGTCGATCGCATGGAAGTGTTTTCCGACGAGCGGCCGGTGGAGCGGGAGGCGGTCAATATCCATGCCGTGCTCGAGCACGTGAAGCGGCTCGCGGCTTCCGGCTTCGCGCGCCGTGTCCGCATCGTCGAAGAGTATGACCCATCCTTGCCGCCGGTCTTCGCCAACCGCAACCAGCTCGTCCAAGTGTTTCTGAACCTTGTGAAAAACGCCGCCGAGGCGGTCGAGGGCATGGCCGACGGCGAGATCGCGCTCACCACCGCATTCCGGCCGGGCGTGCGTCTCACGGTGCCGGGTTCCACTGCCCGTGTCAGCCTGCCGCTCGAATTCTGCGTGCGCGACAACGGCCCCGGCGTGCCCGACGACCTGATGCCGCACCTGTTCGATGCGTTCGTGACGACGAAGCCGAGCGGTACCGGGCTCGGCCTGGCGCTGGTCGCCAAGATCGTCGGCGACCACGGCGGCATCGTCGAATGCGACAGCCAGCCGCGCCGCACCATCTTCCGCGTATTGATGCCCGTGTACGAGCCGGCCGGCACGCCGGCGCGGGCGGGGGAGGCCTAGCGCCATGCCCACGGGAAGCATCCTCATTGCCGACGACGACGCGGCGATCCGCACGGTGCTCAATCAGGCGCTGTCGCGGGCGGGCTACGAGGTCCGCTCCTGCGGCAATGCGGCGACGCTCTGGCGCTGGATCAGCCAGGGCGACGGCGACCTGGTGATCACCGATGTGGTGCTGCCCGACGAGAATGCGTTCGACCTGCTGCCGCGCATTAAGAAAGCGCGGCCGGAACTTCCGATATTGGTCATGAGCGCGCAGAACACGTTCATGACCGCGATCCGAGCCTCCGAGCGCGGCGCCTACGAATACCTGCCGAAGCCGTTCGACCTGAAAGAACTGATCGCGATCGTCGGCCGCGCGCTGTCCGAGCCGAAGCGGGCGGAGGTCGCGGCGTCGCGCGGCGATGAGACCGAGAATGCGATCCCGCTCGTCGGCCGCTCGCCCGCGATGCAAGAGATTTATCGGTTGCTCGCGCGCCTAATTCAGACCGATCTCACGGTGATGATCTCGGGAGAATCCGGCACTGGTAAGGAACTCGTCGCCCGCGCGCTGCACGACTATGGCAAGCGGCGCAACGGACCCTTTGTGGCCGTCAATATGGCGGCGATTCCGCGCGATCTTATCGAGTCGGAATTGTTCGGGCACGAGAAGGGCGCCTTCACCGGGGCCAACGCGCGTAGCGCGGGCCGCTTCGAGCAGGCGGAGGGCGGCACGCTGTTCCTCGACGAGATCGGCGACATGCCGATGGAAGCGCAGACGCGGCTTCTGCGCGTGCTGCAGCAAGGCGAGTACACCACCGTGGGCGGCCGCACGGCGATCAAGACCGATGTGCGCATCATCGCGGCGTCGAACAAGGATTTGCGCATCCTGATCCAGCAGGGATTGTTCCGCGAGGATCTGTTCTTCCGCCTCAATGTGGTGCCGCTCCGGTTGCCGCCGTTGCGCGAGCGTGCCGAAGATATTCCAGATCTAGTCAGGCACTTCTTCACGCTCGCCGAGCGAGAAGGACTCCCGCGCAAGCAGCTCGATGCGGCGGCGCTGGAGCGACTCAGGCGCTACCGCTGGCCTGGAAACATCCGCGAGCTGGAAAATCTCGTGCGGCGGCTGTCGGCGCTCTATCCGCAGGAAGTGATCGGTGCCGGCACCATCGATGCGGAACTCTTTCAGCCGGCGGCGGAAGTAGCAACCGATGAGCGGGCCGAGGACTCGCTAGGCGCGGCGGTCGAGCGGCATCTGGCACGCTACTTCGGTAATTTCGGCGACGGTATACCGCCCCCCGGCCTCTACCACCGTATCCTGCGCGAAGTGGAGACGCCGCTGGTCTCGGCGGCGTTGGCCGCGACGCGGGGCAACCAGATCAAGGCCGCGGAGCTCTTGGGCGTGAACCGCAACACGCTACGCAAGAAAATCCACGATCTCGACATCCAGGTCATCCGCACCGGCC
>JAABRB010000603.1 GCA_011391185.1 Betaproteobacteria bacterium | reverse complement strand
AATATCCGCGCCCTTATTCGTCGGCGCCCAAATACTAGATCGCCCGCGCGGCGTTGAGCGTTTAATTGCAATACTCAAGTCTTTTCAGCCATTTACTTGATCTCTCGGCCGGCCCCGCTTCCGGCTGACTTGTGCCTGCCCTAGTGGCACACTCCCGCCCGATTCCAAGGGTGGGCTCTCCCCCGAATGCGCCTTCTCGTCGTCGAAGACGACCCCGATCTCAACCGCCAGCTCTGCACCGCGTTGACCGACGCGGGCTACGCAGTCGACAAAGCGTTCGACGGCGAGGAGGGTCATTATCTCGGCGAAAACGAGCCCTATGACGCGGTCGTGCTCGATCTCGGTCTGCCCAAGATGGACGGCATCTCGGTGCTGGAATCCTGGCGCCGCTCCGGCAAGATGATGCCGGTCCTGATCCTCACCGCGCGCGACCGCTGGTCCGACAAGGTCCAGGGCTTCGACGTCGGCGCCGACGATTACGTGGCCAAGCCCTTCCATCTCGAAGAAGTGCTGGCGCGCGTGCGCGCGCTGCTGCGCCGTGCCGCCGGCCACGCCACCGCCGAACTCACCTGCGGCCCGGTCCGCCTCGACACCCGCTCGGGCCGCGTCAGTGTCGACGGCAATCCGATCCGTCTCACCTCGCACGAGTACCGGCTGCTCGCGTACCTGATGCATCATGCCGGCCGCGTGGTCTCGCGCACCGAACTGGTCGAGCATCTCTACGACCAGGATTTCGATCGCGACTCCAACACGATCGAGGTCTTCGTCGGCCGGCTCAGAAAAAAGCTCGGCATCGACGTGATCCAGACCGTGCGCGGCCTCGGCTACCTGCTGACACCCCCCGCGGATGCGCGCTAGCTGGAACCCGGCGCAGCTGCTGACCGGCGGCTCGCTCGCGCGCCGTCTGTTCTTCACCGCCATTGCGGTGAGCGCTGTCGTACTGGTGGCGATCGGCCTCGTGCTCTCCACGCTCTACGAGAACGCGGTCGAGCGCTCGTTCGACCGCCGCCTGAACATTTACTTGAAGACCATCGTCGCCGACGTGGCGAGCGCGACCGCCGGCACGATCCCCGAGCCCTCGGCGCTCGGCGATCCCTTGTTCGATCTGCCGCTGTCGGGCTGGTACTGGCAGATCACGCGCATGGATGCGGTGGCGCCCGAAGTGAAGCATTCGCGCTCGGCGCCGGAAAGCGGCATCCCGATCCTGGCCACGCTCGGTGTTCCCGCGCGCCCCGGCGGATTCCGCGAAGGCTATGTCGATGGCCCGGACCGGCAGCGCCTGCGCGTCGTCGAGCGCATCGTCGACCTCGGCGAGGACGGCCGCTTCCTCGTATCGGTCGCCGGCGACGCCACCGAGATCGACGAGGACAGTGCCGATTTCGACATCGCGCTCGCCATCACCTTCGCGGGCATCGGGCTGGCCTTCGTGCTGGCGACTTTGTTCCAGGTCCGCTTCGGCCTGCGGCCGCTCGCGCGAATTTCCGGCTCGCTCGCCGCTATGCGCTCGGGCAACGCCGAGCGGCTGGAAGGGGAGTTCCCGCGCGAGATCGCGCCCTTGGCGCGCGAGCTGAATGCGCTGTTGGAATCCAACCGCGAGATCGTGGAGCGCGCCCGCACGCACGTCGGTAATCTCGCCCACGCGCTGAAGACCCCGCTCTCGGTGCTCCGGAACGAGGCCGCCGGCCGCAACGATCCGCTCGCCGAGAAGGTCAACGAGCAGACCGGCGTGATGCACGATCAGGTCCAGCGCCATCTGGAGCGCGCGCGGCTCGTGGCGCGCGTCGCCATGCTCGGGGCGACCACCGAAGTCGGCCCGGTGGTCACCGGGCTCGCCCGCACCATGGAGAAAATCCATGCCAGCCGCGGCCTCAGGATCGAGGCGCGCCTGGCCGAGGGCGCCGTGTTCCTCGGCGAGCGGCAGGATCTGGAAGAACTGCTCGGCAATCTGGTGGATAACGCATGCAAGTGGGCGGCCTCGCGCGTCGAGATCGAAACGCGGCCTGAGCCGGCCGAAGCCCCCGGCGCACGCCGCTTTTTGCGCGTGATCGTCGATGACGACGGGCCGGGGCTGCCCGAGGAGGCGCGGCGCGAAATTCCCGAGCGTGGCCGCCGCCTCGACGAAAGCCGGCCCGGATCGGGCCTCGGTCTTTCCATCGTTTACGAGCTCGTCACGCTCTATGGCGGCAAGCTCGAGCTTTCGACCGCGCCGATCGGCGGTCTGCGCGCGGAACTCTTGTTGCCGGCGGCGTGAAGCGAGCCGCGCACTTTCGCCCCATTGTTCCTCCAGGTAGATTCTGACGATCAGTGAGGATTCGGGGACGCCGTGCGCACGCAACCAGCCAAGACGATTGCCGCCGGCCTCCTCGCGCTCACGCTTGCGGGCTGCGCCGGCGATCCCGGCCCGAACACCGGCGCCGGTATCACGCTCGGCGCGCTCACCGGTGGAATTTTCGGTGCCGCCGTCGGCCGCGGTCCCGGTGCGATCGTGGCGGGGGCGCTGATCGGCGGGCTGGTCGGTGGC
>JAABRB010000602.1 GCA_011391185.1 Betaproteobacteria bacterium | reverse complement strand
GTCGCTCGGCGAAATGATCAGTCAGCTCGCGCGGGCGGGAATCCGGGTGCCGGGTGGCTTCGCGACAACCGCGGACGCATTTCGAGATTTCCTGGACGAAGCGGGGTTGACTGGGCGGATTAGTGCACGGCTCGATTCCCTCGATCCGGACGACGTGACGGCCCTCGCGAAGTGCGGCGCGGAAATCCGCGGCTGGATCGTCGAAGCTCCTTTGCCGGGTGAATTGGAGAAGGCGATCGCCTCGGCGTACCGTGCGATGATGGCCGAAATCGAGAGCGCCGTCGCCGTGCGCTCGTCCGCCACCGCCGAAGATCTGCCCGACGCTTCGTTCGCGGGTCAGCAAGAGACTTTCCTGAATGTGCGCGGCCTGGACGCCGTGCTGACTGCCATCCGGCACGTCTACGCGTCGCTCTATAACGACCGTGCAATTTCGTACCGGGTTCACCAGGGATACCAGCACAGCGTGGTCGCGTTGTCGGCGGGGGTGCAGCGCATGGTGCGGAGCGACCTGGCTGCCAGCGGGGTGATGTTCACGCTGGACACGGAATCGGGGTTCCAGGACGTCGTCTTCATCACCGCGGCCTACGGCCTCGGAGAAACCGTTGTCCAGGGTGCGGTGAATCCCGACGAGTTCTACGTGCACAAACCCATGCTGGAAGCGGGCAAGTTTCCAGTCATCCGACGGGGAATCGGCTCCAAAGCCAGCAGGATGGTGTTTGCGGAGAACGCTCAGCCGGGCCCTGCGACCAAAACGATCGAAGTCGCTGATGCCGACCGCGATCGTTTCTGCATCGACGATGCGGACGTGATCGAGCTGGCGCGCTATGCCGTTCTGATCGAGCGCCATTACGGTCGCCCGATGGATATCGAGTGGGGCAAGGATGGCGAGGACGGAAAGATCTACATTCTTCAGGCGCGCCCGGAAACGGTGAAGTCGCGCAAGAGCGCCGACGCCCAGGAGCGCTATCGCCTGAAGGTGCGGACACCTGCGGCACTGGTCTCGGGACGGGCGATCGGACAGAAGATCGGTTCCGGCCCGGTGCGCATCGTGAAGGACGCCTCGGAAATGGACCGAGTGGCCGCGGGCGACGTGCTGGTTACCGACATGACCGATCCGAACTGGGAACCGGTGATGAAGAAGGCCGCCGCCATCGTCACCAACCGGGGCGGAAGAACCTGTCATGCAGCCATCATCGCGCGCGAGCTTGGAATACCCGCGGTCGTGGGTTGCGGTGATGCGACGCGAGTACTGCCGAACGGGCAGGCGGTGACGGTTTCGTGCGCCGAGGGGGATACCGGACACGTGTATCCGGGCGCGCTCGAGTTCGAAGTGGTGACCACCCCGTATACGGAGCTGCCCGAGCTTCCGGTGAAGATCACGATGAATATCGGCAATCCCAATCTCGCATTCGACTTCCAGGCGCTGCCGAATGCCGGGGTCGGGTTGGCCCGACTCGAATTCGTGATCAACAACATGATCGGCGTGCACCCGCAAGCCGTTCTCGACTATCCCGTTCTTTCCGACGATCTGAAACGCCAGGTGGAGGCCGCGGCGCGCGGCTATGCCGATCCCCGCGAGTTCTACGTCGCCAAGCTGACCGAGGGGGTGGCAACTATCGCGGCGGCCTTCTGGCCCAAGCCGGTCATCGTCCGGTTGTCGGACTTCAAATCGAACGAGTACCGCAAGCTGATCGGGGGCGCGACCTACGAGCCGGAGGAGGAAAACCCGATGCTCGGCTTTCGTGGTGCATCCCGGTACATCGCCGAATCGTTCAGAGAGTGCTTCGCGATGGAGTGCGAGGCCATGAAACGCGTCCGCAACGACATGGGGCTCGTCAACGTCGAACTCATGGTGCCGTTCGTCAGGACCGTCGGGGAGGCGCGCAGGGTCATCGAGCTCCTGGCCGAACGTGGCCTGCGACGCGGCGAGAGCGGGCTCAAGGTCGTGATGATGTGCGAGCTTCCTTCCAATGCGATTCTTGCGGACGCGTTTCTCGAGCACTTCGACGGCTTCTCGATCGGATCGAACGACCTGACACAACTGACGCTCGGGGTCGACCGCGATTCGGCGCTGGTGGCGGGCTCGTTCGATGAGCGCGATGCGGCGGTCAAAGCAATGCTGCGGTTGGCCATTCGGGCCTGCCGCAAGGCGGGCAAGTATGTGGGGATCTGCGGCCAGGGGCCGTCAGATCATCCCGATCTGGCGCGCTGGCTGCTCGCGGAAGGGATCGAGAGCATGTCCCTCAACCCGGACACGGTCGTCGCGACGTGGATCGAGCTCGGAAAGCACGCAAAGGGCGCCTGACGGAACCCCGCCGGGGTCGTTCAGCCGGTTTTCAGCAGCCGCTGCTTCTCACGATTCCATTCGCGCTCTTTTTCAGTGGCGCGCTTGTCGTACTGTTTCTTGCCACGCGCGAGGCCGATCTCGAGCTTGATGCGGCCCTTGGCGTAGTGCAGGTTGAGCGGCACCAGGGTGTAACCTGACTGCTCGACTTTTCCGATCAATCGCTTGATCTGCTCGG
>JAABRB010000062.1 GCA_011391185.1 Betaproteobacteria bacterium | reverse complement strand
TCGCCCTGCATGGCGAGCCGGCGCGCGCGGCATCGAGCTCGAGCAGTCGAGCTCGACGAAACCCCGCGCTTGCCCCTCGTATATCCCCCGGTTCTCCAGCGCTATCCATTGTGGAGTCTGCTTCTAGTGTCCTGAATCCCTGATTCGGGACACTAGAGACTGTCCGTAGCCTTGCTCTGCTCGCGACCGTACATCGAGTCCCATCCGAAGAGGTAGCGGGCGAACTCGATCGCGACGAGCAGAAAGATCGGTCCGACCGCCCAGTAATCGACCCAGGAGGGAACATCGATGGATCGCTCCTCGATCGTGCCCGACTCGATCGCGTCGATGCCGAGCTTGAAGCCGATCACCGCAAAAGCAAGCGAGGTCACCACGCAGATCGCGTAGACCGATTTCTCGACGAGCCGGCGGGCGCGCCCGGAGAGCCGCGAAATCAACGCGTCGACGAAGACGTGCCCCTTCTGGCGCACGAGATAGGGCGCGGCGAACAGCGTGAAGTAGAGGAGGACGTACTCGACAACGGCGGTCGTGAGGGCCGGCGGCCGCTGTCCGACGGTGCGGATCGTCACGTCGACGACAATCAGTAAGAACGCGAGCACGACCGCGGCGCCGGCAATGACCGCCAGCGCCGCGATGAGAAAATCGTACGCGGACTTGACCGCCCTCAATCCGCGCAGCCCGGATTGCTCACTCGGCAGCGTCTGCTACCGATCAATTCTTGTACATCTTCGAACGCAGCATTGCCGCTTCGTCCTTTTCCAGCCGGCCGCTGGCACGTTGCCACATTGCGTCATAGGCGATCCGGAGATACTTTTTCGCGCCTTCGCCCTGCATCGCGAAGATCTGCACGCCCGCGGCCTTGACGGCTTCCTCGTCGGCTTTTCCGGCCCGGATCATGTTGTCGATCGACGCCTTTTCGTATTCGGTGGCCACCTTCAGGATCAGGTCCTGCGCCGGCTTGGGCAGCGAATTCCACTTGTCGTTATTGACGAGCACCACGTTGGCCAGGTGGTAGAACGGCGGATCGATGCGGTACTTCACCAGTCCGGCGAGCTTCTGCGACGCCAGGCCCACCGTCGGCCAGCCGAATCCTTCCACGAGCCCTCGCTCGAGCGCCGTGTAGACCTCGCCAGCGTTGGTGATCTGCACCGGCGTTCCCCCTAGCGCTTCGATCAACGGGCGATATGCGCCCGTGGTCCGGATCTTGACCCCCTTCAGATCGATGACGCCATCGGCATCCAGCTTCGGCTTGTTCACCAGGTACAGGTAGAACTGCGCGGACGTCTCGCCGATTGCGAGAATCCTGGAGTTCAGTTTCTTGTCCCAGTTGGGCGCCAGCAAGTCGTATGCGCCGTTGGCGCGGTACTCGTCCACGCCGAGGTTCGTTGCCATCAACGTCGCACCCTGCGGAATGATCCCTGCATGATAGGCAGCGGGTGTGTGCAGCAGGTCGATGGCGCCGCGTTGCACGGCGGATGCCGCCTTGTCGGGCGGATTGATCTCCGGGCCACCGAGATACTCGATGCGCACGACGCCCTTGCCCTGCGCATTCAGGGGCTCGATGAATGACAGGATAAAGCTCTTCGCCAGATCGTGGCCTTTGGGAAGGGCCGTCTGGGTCTTTAGCACGACTTCTTCCGCTGCAGCGACGCCGCAAGAAGCAAAGAGCACGACGAATACCGCCAGCATCCTCTTTGTTATCGATGTAGCCATGGTTTCCTCCTCCTTGGATACGAAACGAATCACGCGGTTACTTTCTGGTCGATTATACGCGTGCATCGCGGCGCGACGCGCTCAACGCCGCGCCGAGTTCAAGCCGAGGAAAGTTCCATCGTTGCGTTGCGCCAGCTCGCGCATCAGCGTCGCGAAGCGCACGCCCGTGTAGCTCGAGTTCGCCGGCGGCGCGAACATCGTTGGAAATCCGACGCCGTGAATGCGCACGCGCCGTTTCCCGGAAGCGTCGACGCGGTTGAGACGGTCCACGCGATGCACGACGTCGTCGATTGAAGGACCGGTGAATTCGTCGCCGAACACATAGAGGCTCACCTTGCGATCCGGGCGGTAGAAGACCCGAATCGCCTTCTCGATGCCCTCCACGGGGCTCGAGTTGCTGAACGGCCGCCAGGTGCGCAGTCGCTCGATGATCGCCCGCCGCCGTGCCGGACTGTCGGGGATCCACTTGTCCTCGTACTGGGAAAACATGTAGGTGCCCATGTCGCTCATGACCTGGATGCCCTTCACGCGCGGATAGAGCTTGAGCGTCTCCTCCACCTTGCGCAGCATGAGCGGCCACGCGAGCGACTGCATGCTCCCCGACGTATCGATGATGAAGACGATGTACTCGCTGTCGACCGGAATGCCCCCGACCAGGCGGTCCGGAGGCTGCTCGCGGGGCTGAGCGCGCAGGCGCCGCATCTCTTCGGTGAGCTCCTGCTGTGCTCGCGCGAGCTGCTCGCTGATGCGATTCTGCACCGCGAAAGTGTCGCGGGCCGCGCGATACTGCCCTTCGATCCGCGTCAGCTCGTCCTGAAAGCGTTCGACGAGGGTTTCGGCGCGAGCCAGGTCGGTCTGTTGCGCCGCGAGCGATGCGCGCCGCGCCTCGGCCTGCGCCTGCAGCTCCGTGTGCTCCTGCTCCAGCACGCGCAGCTCGGCGGTCAACGCCTCCGCATCGGTCTTGATCAGCCGCGGCTCCGCGCCGCGCACGATGACGAACAGCAGCACGATGGCGCCGAAACCGCAGAAGATCGCGTCGAGGAACGAGAGCCCGATGGTCTCGACGCCACGCTTGGTCCGCCGGCTCACGGCCAATCCTCGGCAGGACTGAGGAGCGAGCCCTGGGACACCTGTGCGAGCTGCCAGTACGCAGCCGCAGCATAAGGATCCCCTTCAAGGGGCAGCAGGATGACATTGACGGGTATGTTCCGGGGTAGCGTGTCGAGCGCCCGGCCGAAAATGCGCAGGCGCTCCTCGCCCGAGACCCGGTAGCGCACGCCACGCTCGCGATCGACGGTCGGCAGGCCATCGGTGATCAGGAAGACGTTGTCCGGCGGTGAATTCATGTCGGCGATGACCTTGAATGCGCGGTAGAGGCTGGTCCCGCCATGCGGCAGGACTTTCCGGGCGGCATCCACCGCGCCGTTGAGCGCGGTCGGATCACCGGCATCGAGCCAGCGACCGGCGGATTGCGACAGGGCCGGCTGGGCCTCCTCGCTGAACGTATAGAGCTGGAACTGTGCGCCGCGCGGAAGCTGGGTCGCGATCCAGTCCATCGTCGCCAGGGCACGCCGCCACTTCGCCGCCTGCTGCTGATCGGCGGCCGGAAGATTGCGCAGTCGCACGATGTCGACGATGTGCTCGGCGAGCATGCTCGCCGACGCGTCGAGAAGGATGAGAATGCGCCGGCCGCCGACCTTGAGCCCCGTGAGGTACTGCCGGTCGCCCTCGCCGGGGAACGCACGCAGGCGCTCCCCCTCCTCGCGCTCCCGTGCGCCGCCTTCGAGCCGCTGCACCGCCTCGTCGCGCGACTTCAGGTCCGCCTTCAGGCGGTTGAGATGTTGTTCGCGCGCGAGACGGCTGGTCTCGAGCTCGGCGAGCGAGTAGCGTCGGCCGGCGATGCTCTCGGTCAGCGTCGCGGCCCGCGCGTCCAGGCGCGCGCGCTCCGCTGCCGTCCGGTCCAGGCTTGCCTGCAGGGCCGCAGACCGCTCGCGAACGCTCAGGACCTGGCGTTCGAGCGCGTCGACCTCGCGCTGCAGATTCTCCGTCGCGTCACGCCGGCCCTGGAGCGAGTTGTGGCTGAGAACGAGAAACAGGAGGATCACCGCGCCGAAGCCGCACAGCACCGCGTCGATGAACGACAGGCTGAGCGTCTGGGCCGTGCGGCGTTTCATCGGCGGCGGCAGAGTGCGACGTTACCTGTTCCGGAGGTGACGGATCAGCCGGTCGTTCACGTAGGTCTCGGTGTCGAGGACCAGGCGCTCCTGCGCGAGCTGGAGCTGGTGGACGAGGAACATGAGGACGATGCTCAGGAGCAGCGCGATGAGGGTCGAATTGAAGGCCGTTCCCAGATTCTGGGTGACACCCGTGATGTCGCCCTGCACGGCACGGTGCGCCTGGCCGAGTGCGTTGCCGATGCCGCGCACGGTGCCGATGAAGCCGATCGACGGAATCGCCCACGCGATGTAGCGGATCTGCGCCAACTCGGAATCGAGCCGCTCGCCCTCGTTCTGGCACAGCGTGCTCGTGGCCGAAGCCACGTCCTGGACGTCCTGCGTCGTCTCGAACCGGGTGAGCGCCTGAAACACTGCGCGCGGCAGGAGCAGATTGCGCACCCGTGTCGCAAGGTCGTCGAGCGGCTTGGCGTAGCGCCGCGCATCTTCAGGCAGGATCTTGATGCCTTCGGTCAGCGGCAACAGGTCCTCTTCGAGAAGCTGGCGCTCGCGCAGCACGGCGACACCCTTGTAGCCGAGAATCGCCAGCGCCCACAGCATCAGGACAAAGCAGGCCTCCTGCTCGTAATCCTTGACGACCACGTAGAACGTGCTCGACACCTCGGCGTCGGGCTGCTGCGCGATCAGGGTACGCTGCTCGGCAAGATCGGCTTCGGCGTGCGGCCGGATCACCGAGACGTAAACGCCGTGCACGACGATGATCGAGAAGAGCAGCGCGAAGAGCTGATAGACGAATTCGACCGAAATCTGCTTGAGCATGGTGCGCCTCGCTCGACCAATGTGACGGCAGTTTACCGGGTGCGCCTCGCGCAGGATCAGATATCGACCGGGAAGGAAACCGGTGCATCGAGCCGGATTCTCTCGTCGCTGCGCTTCTTCTCCCGCACCTCCGGCTTCGCCGTGCGCGGTGGACCGGTCTTGTCGTCCTTCCGCGCCTGATCCTTCGCGGCGGGCGGCGGCTTGCGTTCGTCCGACTGGCCTGCGACCGGCGTGGAGAAGACGAGACATGCGATGAGCGCGATCCACGACGTCGCGCGTCGTGGCGGGGATGTCGTGCGCCGGGTCATGGCGTGTCCTTCGCGTAGCGCGCGCAACGAAAACCGACATCCGGGCGCGGATCGGGCCCGTAGTCGCGATATGTCCAGCGCAGCGCGCTGAGACTCGACTGCATCCAGCTCGAGCCCCGGATGACGTGGTGCTTGCCGCCCGGTGGACCGATCGGGTCGGCCTCCGCCACGGCAGGCGCCTGGATCGCATACGCGTCGTGCACCCATTCGGCGACGTTGCCCGCCATGTCGTACAGTCCGGCGCCGCTCGGTGTGAATCGCCCGACGGGCGCGGGTCCGGCGTGGCCATCGTCGTAGCCCTGGATCGTGTCGGCAAGCACCCCGGCGACCGAGCGATCCGCAAAGTTGCCGCTGTGCGGAACCGGCGGCATGGCATCGCCCCAGGGGAAACGCGTGGGTTGCGTGCCACCGGCGTACCGCGCGGCCCACTCCCACTCGGCCTCGGTCGGCAATCGGTATCCCGGGCCGACCGGCCGCGTGAACACTCGGGCGCCCCGCTCCACGAGATAGGCTTCGGACAGCTTTGCGGCCGCGCTCAGACCATTGCAATAAGCCGTGGCGTCCTCCCAGCGCACGTTGACCACGGGCTGCGCCGGATCGTCGAGACCGATCGATCCGTAGCGGCCGGAGTCATGACCGGCCCGGAAGCGGCGAAACTGCGCGTTGGTGACCTCCGTTGTCGCAAGGTAGAACGGCCGCGCGAGCTTGACGCGGTGCAGCGTCTCGTTGGCGCGCTGGCCGGGCTCGCGGCGTGACGCACCCATCGTGAACGGACTCGGCCGCAGCAGGACCATGATCGTCCCGTCGGGCGCGGTGACACGCTCGGGCAACCCTTCGGTGCTGGGCGCGCCGGCCGGCCGCAGGGTCATGCGCAACGTCTGCTCGAATCCCGGCTTGGGCGTGACCCACAGCTGCCCGGGCGCAAAGCCATTGCGGCTGATCTCGAGCAGCTGCGGAATGGCAGGCAATGCATGCACGCCATGTGCCGTTCCGTACGCGCGCCCTTCGACGACGAGGACCGCATCGCGCGGTTCAACCTCGAGCCGGACCCGCCCCTCCACTGCGCCCAGGCTCACGCTAAGGCTGCGCGTCTCGTCCGCGGCCAGACGAACGACGCGGGTGGCGGCTTCGCGACCCCGCATCGACAGCGCGATGCGATGGTCACGGTCAGAGCCAAGTGTCAGAGTGATCGGTGTCGTGCCCGCATAGTGCCCGTCCAATGCGACGCTGGCTCCGGACGGCTCGCTCGAGAGCTGCAATCGTCCGTCGGCAAGCGCGAGCGCCACGGGACCCATGGTCAGAGGCTGGGCGGGCACGACGTTGATCGTCTGCTTCCACGTCTTGTGGCCCGGTGCGCGGATCTCGACGGCATGGGCGCCGGCGGCGAGCTCGCCGGTGAAAGGCGGGCCGGCACGCGGCGCGTCATCGACCCAGACTTGCGCGCCCGGTGTGCCCGACAGAATCGTCACTGCCGCGGCCGCCGGGACGAGCGTCGCGGTCAACTTCTGGCGCCGACCCAGTCCCTCGATCACCAGCGTTGCCGAGTGGTCGACGTAGCCCCGCGCGCGCACGATGATCGGATACTCGCCTGCGGCAAGCTCCAGATCGCCAAGCGGTGTCGCGCCGCGTGCCTCGCCGCCGATGAGCACGGCCGCACCGGTCACGCCCGGCGTCTCGACGGAAAGAATCCCGGGCAACTTCTCCAGCGCGAACGCCACGTCCTGGCGGGATGCATCGGTGACCTGAATCTCCCGCTCCAGCGGCCTGTACCCGGCGCGTTCGGCGCGCAATCGATACGCGCCGGAAAGCGCCAGGTAACCCGCGCCGACCGGAACGACCGGAATCGCTCCCTCAAGGCTCACCCGATCGGGCGCCGGCTGGATCGTCACGTTCACCATGCGCGCCGCGAACAGGTACCCCATGACGAGCATCAGGACGGTCAGTGCGACGAGCACCAGTGGTGTTGCGACCCTTCGCTGACGCCGTGCAATAGCAGGTGCGGGCGGTACCAGCCCAATGCTTGCGGGCGCCCGCCGCAACGCAATGTCGAGGTCGGTCGTCAGCATCAAGCCGTCCGGCGCCTCGTTGATTGCGAGCGGGTATCCGCCGATTTCCAGACGATCTCCCGCGCGCAGCCAGTGCGACGCGCCGAGGCGATGGTTGTTGAGAAAGACGGGAACGTCACCGTCCAGAGGCTGCAGATACGGCCGGCCATGAGCCACACCGATCACTGCGACACCGGTCACGCCGCCCCCACGTTGCAGCGCGAGAAGCAGCGCACCGTCATCGAGGTCCCGCCGGTGCCCACCTTCCTGGCCGAGAACCGCGATCTTCACACGGGCTCCCTGCAGGCGATGAAAATGCGCGGCGCAGGCGCCTCGGGATCCACGATCAATTCGATTCGCACGTCCCGGTACCCCGAGCGCGAGCCCACCACCGTGTACGTCCCGGGCGCAAGCTCGATCTCCCGAGCCTGGAATCGTCCGAGCGGCCCGATGCGATAGACCACCACGTCGGTCGCGTCGTCCGATGCGAGGCGCACGGCGATCGGCGTCGTCGCGCGGCGGAGTGCCGCCTCCAGCCGCTGACGAGTCTGCGCGAGCCGCGGTCCGTCCGCAAGTGCCGAGTCTGCCGATGCGAGGACCCTGCGCGCCTCCTCGCGAACCCGGGGCGAAACCAGGCGCTTGGGATCGGCGAGCAGTGCATCGAACTCGGCGTGCAACCCGGCCATGCGTTCGCTGCGCTCGATGCCGCGCTTCGCGAAGTCGAGCGTGGGATCAACGGTCGCTGCGCGCCGGTAGGCGGCGAGCGCCTCGGTCCAGCGCTCCGCCGATTCGAGCTGCTGCCCTTCGCTCCGTATTCCGGCGAGCTGATTGCGCTCGTGACCTTCCTTCGCGCGGGCCAGCCCATCGGCGGCCGACCGATCGCCGGGGCGCAGCCGGGCGGCCTGGTCGAACGCCTGCTCGGCTTCCATCCATTCCGAGCGTTCGAGATGGGTGAGTCCGCGCGTGACCAGTTGCGTGAATCGCTGGTTCGCGACATTGCGCTCGACCCGCGCGAGCGCCTCCCTTGCGGGGCCGTATGCGGGGTCGAGCTTCGCGGCCTCCGCATAGGCACCGCGCGCGGCGTCCCAGTCGCCGGCTTGCGCATGCGTAGCGCCGGCGTTCATCCTTTCGAGCACTTTGGATAACTGCTCGGCGCGCTGATCGCGCACCGCCTTCCGGTGCGCTTCGTCGCGCGCCTCTGCCTCCTCGGCCGCCAGTCGCTGGCGCACGGCTTCCGCCGCATCCAGCCCGCGTGTGGGCGTCGGCACCGCAACGGACGGCGTGATCGGCGGCGCGGGGCTCGGATGCGGCGCGAGCCAGCCAGGCAGCAAAACGAACACCACGGCGGCCAGGGCCACTGCCGCGGCAAGCGCCACGAGCACCCAGCGTCCCGGGACCACGGCGCGCGTGCGCACGCCAACCGGCACCGTCGCGGCAATCTGGCCGTTGTCGGCCGAGGAAATTTTCGCTGGGATCGCGCTCACGAGGCCGCCGGGCGCACGGAACTACCGGCCGCTACCGGTCGTCCCCGGCGCTTCACGCGCCGACACCGAGGCATCCGGCGATTGACCGGTCTCCGCGACGAACATCTCGCGCAACGTTCTGCGCCATTCCGCATACTGGGTCTCGACCGAACCGGAAAGCTTGACCGTGCGACCGTCGACTTCATCGACGATGGGCGCGACGTCGCCCTTGAACGACACGCCGAGCTCCTTGATCGCGTCCTCGTGGATCTTCGCATCCCTCGCGAACTGGCTTCCGGAGCGAAAAACCTCGATGCCGCCGATGACCATCACCCCCTGCGCCACGCTTCCTCCGGACGTACCGCCGTACCGGTTGCCGATCAGCACCGCGCCGACGATGGCGGCGATCCCGAGGATGCGGCGCTCCCACGCCTGCCGCTCCAGCTCGCGCTGCTGGGTGAGCTCCTCGAGATAGGACTTGCGCCATTGCCCGTAGGGCTCGCGCATGTCGTTATAGAGACTGCCGTAGTACTGGTTCACCGTATCGATGAACATGTATTCGCGCTCGCGGATCCGTTGCACCCGCTTGAGCATCGGATCGGTTTCGGCCGGCAGCCGGCTCACGCGGATGATCCCGGAGTCTTCCTGCACAAGATAGCCCGCGAAGGCGTAGGGGGCGACGCTCTTCGCGAACTTGAGCATTGCGACGCGCCGAATGTCGGCGATCTCCTCCGGACTCCGCTTTTGCTGATACGCGAGCATATCGTTGGCAACCCGGTTGTAGAGATCCTGGTACGGGTCGTAATCCTTCTCCTTGAGCGATGTGTAGCTCTGCACCGTCGCCACCGCCGAATACTCGTTGTCCAACCATACGCGGCCCGTGACGTCGGCCACTTTGACCTGCACCCGGAGCGTTTCCCCGTTCGATTCGAGCAGCTTGCCCGTCACGCTGACGTCGACCTCTTCGGCCCGGTCCGGAACGACCCGCACGGCCCCCCAGTATCCGGTTCGTTGCAGCGTCTGCTTGAGATGGAAGGGTATGAAACGCGCTTCGGCCGCGCGCACGTCCGGATTGGAAGCCCCCCCATCCTTCGCGCCGGTGTTCGCTTCGGGCGTCGCGAAGATGTGGATGGCCACATCCAGCAGCTTGTCCTCAGGCACCGCCGCCTGCGCCGAAATGATTGCCGTGGGGGTGACCGTCTGCTTCGCCGGGCCGGTGGCGCAACCCTGGGTGCCCGCCGCGATCAGCGTGGCAACGCCACACAGGATCAATCGTCGCAACGCGATCATCCGCTCGCCCCCGGGCGCGTGCCCTGGCTCGTATCCTGCCGGTACTTGCGATATTCGTCCCACAGCTTCTTTCGCAACTCCGGATCGGGTTCCGCTTCGGCCGCCTTGCGAATCTGGCGAGCGACGATGTCGTCGTCGTTGCCGTCACCGACGTCGGGGGGCCGCGTCGCCGCCGTTTCGGGGCCCGCAGTGCCGGGCTCGCGACCCCCGACGGCGCCACCCGGCGAGCCGTCCTGCGTGGCGCCGCGCGGTCCGCCCTGCTTGGCCTGCTCGGTGCCCGACTCATTCGACTCGCCGGTGCCACGCTCCGATCCGGCGGAATCGTTTCCGCCCGACCCCGCATTGCGCGTGCCCGCGGCCCGCTTTCCCGATCCATTGCCCGATCCGTCTCCTGAACCACCCCCTCCGCCGCTCGCCGCGCCCGCTTCGGCTTCGCGGGTGCGCGCCTTGCGCGCCTCGTCGAGGAGCAGCTTGTCGAACGCTTCCAGCGAATTGTTCAGCTTTTCGTCGAGCATCGCCACCTGCTCGCCTTCGGTTGCCGCGGCAGCCGCCTGTGGGTTCCCCGGTCCATCGACCGGCCTCGCGGGTTGCCCGGCAACGAGCTTCGCGAGGTTCCGAACCCGCTCGTGATTCGACGCCACCAGTGCTTGCACGCGCACGAGATAGTCATCGAGCCGCTTGCGTTCTCCCGGTCGGGTCGCCGGGCTCGCCCGGGCCACCGCGACACGCTCGGTCAATCTCGCCAGAACCTGCTCGCTGATCGCCAGGTCGTGACGCGCCTGCGCGAGGGCGTCCGCGAGCGGGCCCGCGTGCGCAATAGCCGCCGCGACGATGATGAACAGAGCGGTGGCGCTCCGCACCGCCGTCGTCACTCCGATCCAACAAGATTGCATCGAGTCCACAAGCTCTTCGGTGACACCCACGCACGGCGCTCCCCGGAATTCGCCATGACAGGCGATCCCACCGCCCCGATTACACGTTATTCACGCTCTTGGCAGCGGAAAAAGCAAGCACCGGGCCGGACAGCCCAGGAATCCCTCCAAATAACGCGCCAGGACGCTCATCGAGGGATGATCGACCGCGAAAATTTCACGCCACGACTCGCGGTCGACTGGCGTTGCAGGGCGCCAGCGGAATTCACAGGCTGCGCGGCCACGACCCTGGGTATGCCGAATTGCACGGGCGCCGGGTCGCTCGGCGCCCGACCATCTCGAATCAGCGCCTGAATCCGCCGAACCGGCCGCCGCCGAATCCGCCGCCGCCGCCGAAGCGATCGGCGAAACTGGAGCTCGAGAACCGGCTGCCGGAGGCGCCGCCGCCGAATCCGCCTCCGCCTCCGCCGCCGGACCGGCTCCCGAAGTCACCGCCGCCCGAACCGCCGAATCGGCTCGACAAGCTGTCGCTGCCGCTGCCCGAGCGGTCCCAACCGCCCGAGGAGCTGCCGAAGCTCGATTCGCGGCTCGCGCCGGAGCTGCGCGCCTGCTGCTCCTTGTCGGCCCAGCCGGTGTCGCCGCTCGCGGATTGCCAGCCGCTCGAGGTGTGCTGCTGCCATCCGCCGCCGTCGTTCTTGTAGACGCTGCCATCGGAGCTGCCGTAGTGATTGTTGTCGGACGGATGCCCGTTGTTCCAGGTGTTGGTCTGGCCGGACTTCGCGTTGTAGGTCGTGGTCGACGAGGTGTGCCCATCACCCTGCGGACCCGACGTCGCTGCAGCGCTGCGGGAGACCGAGCTGCCGCCCGCAGCCGTCGCGGACGCGCTGGACGCGTACTCGCGCTGTCCCGTGTACACGTTGTAGCTCTGGCCGCGCTGCACGCTGCCGCTCCCGCCTGCGGCCGTGGTGCCCGTGCGCGCGTAGCCCTCCTGCGCCTGACCGGTGTACGGGTTGTAGCTGCGGCCCGCCGCATAGTTCCCGCTGACGCCGGTGCGATAGTTCGAGTAGGACCCGCTCGCTTGCGTGCCGATCGCGCCGCCCGGATTGGCATACCAGGTCCGTGTGCCCGCCGACACGCCGGTGCCCCAGTTCCGATAGACGTTCGCGCTCACCGATCCGCAGCACGGATAGCCGTGGTAATACGGATGGTAGTAGGCGCCGCCCCAGTACGGCGTGACCCACGCGGCGGTGGCGAGCCCCATGCCGAAGCCGAACGCGAAACCTACCGCCGGATTGTAGACCGGGGCGGCCGCGACGCCCCACGTCACCGGCACCGGGTACCAGACGGTCCCGACCCAGGGCGAGTACACGTAGCCGGTGCCGTACACCACCACGCCGTCGGGCGACACGACCGTGCCGAGATAGCCGGGGGTGTAGCCCACGTACACGACTTGCGGCGTGTAGCCGTAGATGCGGACGTAGGACACGTAGTGCAGCGGCGAGGCCGTCGGGATCGTGTAGACGACCGAGGGCACGAACGTGGCCACCGCCCACGGGCCGGTCAATGCGGTGGCAGTGAACCACACCCCGCCGGCGACGGCGTAGTAGCTCGTCGGGTTGACCACGATGATCGGCGTCCGGGAGTTGACCACGTACTGCAGCGACGTGCCGGCGATCGGCCGGTACTGCGGCGCGCCGTCGAACGACGGCGTGAACTTCGGTCCGTTGGTGCGCGAGACCGTCGCATTCTGCGGAATCGTGTTCGCGATCAGCGCCTCCTTCGCTTCCGGCGTGCCGGCCACCGACGCGAGCACGACGCTCGCGGGGCCTTCCTTGGGGACGCGCGCGAAGTCCGCCGGCAGCGCGTTGGCGGCGACGAACGTCCACGGACCGCTCATCCCGGGGCCCTTGTACCAGCGGCCGGCGATGAGGATGTAGTAGCTGTTGCTCGTCGTCTCCACGAACACGTCGGCCGCGGTGTTGCTCGCCCACAGCAGGTTCGTGCCCGGCAGCGGCGCGAAGTTGGGCTCGCCCTTGAACACGACGAGCTCGGACGGCTTCTCCGTCACGTAGACCGTCGGAACGCCGTTCGCGAGCGACGGCTTGGGGTTCGCGTGCGGGCCCCCGTCCAGGAGATCGATGTGCCCATCCTTCGCGAGCTTTTGCGCGATGCCGTCGAGGCCGAACGGCGGCGAGTCCTGGGTCCACGGGCCCGTCAGCGAGCGCGACGACAACCAGCCGTCATAGACGTGAAGGTAGTAGGTCGCGATGAAGTTCGTGCGCGCGATCAGCGCCTGGGTGTTGATCACCCGC
>JAABRB010000601.1 GCA_011391185.1 Betaproteobacteria bacterium | reverse complement strand
ACTCGGCGAGCAGCCGCTGAAAATTGTCTTTCCGTTCGCCGCCGGCGGCTCCGGCGACGCACTGTCCCGGCTGGTGGCCGAGCATCTGCGCGCCGGCCTGAATCGCACCGTGATCGTCGAGAATGTGACCGGCGCTGCGGGCCGCATCGGCACGCGGCAGGTCGTGGCCGCGGCGCCCGATGGCAACACGCTGCTGCTGACGCCGATCGCGCCGGTCGCGGTCTATCAGCACGTCTACAAGGATCTCGAATACGACCCGATCAAGCAGCTGAAGCCGGTCGCCCATGTCGCCGGCTTCGAGTTCGCGCTTGCGGTCGGGCCGAAGGTTCCGGCGAAATCGCTGAAAGAGCTGGTCGAGTGGCTCAAGGCCAATCCCAAGGAGGCGAGCTACGGCTCGCCGGCCGCCGGTTCGCTGCCGCATTTCTTCGGCGTCCTGTTCGGCCGCGCCGCCGGCATCGACTTCGTGCATATCGGCTACCGCGGCTCGGCACCGGCCATGGCCGACCTCGCCGGCGGGCAACTGCCGGTCGTCGTCACCACCACGAGCGACATCATCGCGATGCATCTGGCAGGGCGCGTGCGCATCCTCGCGACCTCGGACGCCAAGCGCTCGCCGCTGGTTCCCGAGGCGCCGACGTTCCGCGAGGCCGGCTATGGCATCGAAGGCGCCGCCTGGTACGGGCTGTTCGCGCCGGCGGGTACGCCGGACGCGATCGTCGAGCGCTACAACAAGATCGTCGTCGCCGCGCTCAAATTGCCCGAAGTGAAGGAGCGGCTCCTGAAGATGGGGCTCTATGCTACCGGTTCGACCCCGGCCGAATTCGCCGCGATCCAGAAAGCGGATTCCGAGCGCTGGGCCCCGGCGGTAAAGGCCTCGGGCTTCACGCCGTCGCAGTGAACGGCCTAACGGCCTGCCTGTCACGCGGTCATCTTCGCGTTGGGGTCGAGCGCATGACGCACACCATCAAGCTTCTGACTCCACAGCAGGCACAGACGATGCGTGCCGCGCTGATTGACCTCTTGGTCGACTCTGTCGAGAGCGGCGCTTCGGTGAATTTCGTCTGGCCCATGACGCCGGCGAAAGCCGAGACCTGGTGGGAGGGCGCACTGGCGAGCCATGCCCGCGGCGAGCGGCTGATTTTCACGGCGGAGGCCGAAGGCCGCGCAGACGGAACGGTGCAGCTGATCTTGGCGCCGCAGGAGAACCAGGCCTTTCGTGCCGACCTCGCCAAGTTGCTGGTGCATAGCCGCGCCCGGCGCCAGGGGCTCGGAGCGGCCTTGATGCGTGCGGCCGAGGATGAAGCGCACCGAATCGGGCGTACGTTGCTCACCCTGGATACGGAGTTCGGCAGTGCCGCCGAACGGCTCTATCTGCGGCTCGGCTGGACGAAATACGGCGAGGTTCCGGCTTATGCGACAAGCGTAGACAACCGCTCACGCGATGCCGTGAGCTTCTTCTACAAGACGCTCTGAACCGCGCGCGGTTGTTATCTGGCCCAACCGAGATCAGTGCTGTGGATAACCCAAAGAGCGTGCGCAATTCGCGCTGCTAAGCTGCTCTTGCTTGCCAAACGGCCGCCTTGAGCGGCGGTGTAAGATTCCGCCGCTGCCAGATTCGCCCCCATGCGCTATTCGCAATCCTTCCTCGACGAGATCCGGGCCCGGCTCCCGGTGTCCGACGTCGTGCGCCGCAAGGTCGCACTGAAGAAGGCGGGCCGCGAGTGGAAGGGCCTCTCGCCGTTCAACGCGGAGAAGTCGCCCTCGTTCTTCGTCAACGACCAGAAGGGCTTCTATCACTGCTTCTCGTCGGGCAAGCACGGCGACCAGTTCCGTTTCCTGATGGAGACCGAAGGGCTCTCGTTCCGCGAGGCGGTGGAGCGGCTGGCCGGTCTCGCCGGCGTGCCGGTGCCGGCGGCCTCGCCCGAGGAGGAGAAGCGCGAGTCGCGCCGCAAGACGCTCCACGAAGTGATGGAGCTCGCCGCCAAGTTCTTCGAAGAGAGCCTGCAGGCGCGCACCGGCGCCCGCGCGCGCGGCTATCTCGCCGACCGCGCCATCGCGGCGGCGACGCAGGCGCGCTTTCGCCTGGGCTACGCGCCGGCGGAGCGCTTCGCGCTCAAGGAATATCTCGGCGGCAAGAGCGTGCCGGTCGAGGACATGGTCGAGGCCGGCCTGCTCGTCGCCGGCGAGGATATTCCCTTGCCGTTCGACCGCTTCCGCGAGCGGGTGATGTTTCCGATCATGGATCTGAAGAATCGCGTGGTCGGGTTCGGCGCCCGCGCGCTCGCCGAGGACGCCAAACCGAAATATCTCAATTCCCCTGAGACGCCGCTGTTCCACAAGGGCGCGCTCCTTTACAACATCGCCGGCGCGCGCGCCGCCACCCACAAGGGCGCGTCGCCGATCGCGGTCGAAGGCTATGTCGACGTGATCGCCATGGTGGCCGCCGGTTTCGAAGCCGCGGTGGCGCCGCTCGGCACCGCGCTCACCGAGGATCAATTGCTGCTGCTGTGGCGTATGGGGCAGG
>JAABRB010000600.1 GCA_011391185.1 Betaproteobacteria bacterium | reverse complement strand
ATCTTGAGGTACTTCGCGGCATCGACGTTGCGCGTCCCCCAGTCGCCCTGGCAGTTCCAGCTCGTGCTCGGGCAGATCGTGAGGAACCCGACGCGGAAGGAATCGTTCAGCCCGTTGAAGGCCCGCCCGGCGGCGCTCTTCATCACGTTCATGCGGGTGCGGTAGTAGGAGTACCAGTTCGCGAAGTTCTGCTCGTCGGCTGCGGGGAGCTGCACTTTCTCCCAGCTGCCGGACGTGTGCGTCGTGCTCCGGCTGGCGCTGGGTGCCGAGGTGCGGCACTCGTCGAACGTCGGCAGCGCGGCGCCGTTCCACTTGTAGTAGAACGCGCGTTCGGTGCCGCTCAGGTTCGTGCCCTTGAACGAGTTGCTCAGGTTCGTCGTGGTGGTGCCGAGAAAGCCGTCGTTCTTCGCGGCGGCGAAGGTCGTGTTCGTGGCCGAGAAGTCGGTTCCATCCGCGTTCTTCGGCGGCTGGTAGGTCACCGCCGGGTTGTAGTAGATCGTGTTGCAGACGGTGGCGGCGAAGCTGACCTTGCTCTCGTAGGTGTCCATGTCGTCGGGCATGAAGTCGCTGCCCATGGAGCCCGAGTCGTCGAGGACGAACATCACGTTCGGCGGCATCGTGGTGGTCGCCGCACTGGAGATCGGCGCGTTCGCGATGTCGGCGAGCCCGGCGATCGCGGCGGGCGGCATCGCCACGAACGTGGCGAGCGTCGCGCTCGCGATCAGGCGTCTGGCGAACGGGTGCCGCGCCGTGCGATCGAGGAGTCGGGTATTCATGGCAAATCTCCTGAAAACTGGATGGGCTCCAACCTTTGACATCAGTACACCATGGCCTGGATGATGCTCACGGTGTTCTTCGGACCGTCTACGCGGGCCGTGATTCGGTAGTAAACCTGGGTTTGTCCCGCGAGCACCCGTTCGCCGCCCTCGAGGGCGCGCAACGTGCCGCCCTTGGTCGGATCGGAACTCGTCACGCATTCCTGGGTGGCGGCGGTCAAAGCTCCCGGGGCGCCGCACAGCCGGTGAATCACGTAGCGCACCTGGTTTCCACCGGCGTCGGTCTCGACGAGCACGGCGCGGTCGGATTTATCCCAGTTGGTCTTGCCCCAGAGAATCGGATCGAACACCTCGCCCGCCGCGAGGGCCGGCACCTGGTCGTACCAGGACGCGTAGTAGCCGTTGGCCGGATCGGAGCCCTGGAGCGTGATGGGGCCCTTGGACACCAGCCACTCGACGGCTTTCTCCACGCCGCGGTCGGCGGCCACGGTGGCCGTCTGCCGGAGCGCGAGATTGCCCGCGGTGAGGACGGTGCTGTCGGAGGAGCGCATCACGGCGAGGCCGGCAAGGGTCATGGCCACCAGCACGATGAGCGCGATGAACACCACGACGCCGCGCTGTCCGCGTTGTCCGTGTAGTGATTTGGCAGCGCGCAACGCCCGACCGGCGCGCCCCGGATTCAGGGAAGTGTGAGCGTTCCTCATGGTGCGGTACCCCAGATCATGTTACGCAGCGGAATCACCGTCTCGTAGACGCTGTACCTGTAGCGGCGCCAGTCATTGGGGCTGGCGGTGTCAGGGGCGCCGCAGGGCGAGCTGAACGCATCGTTCGTTCCGTCCACGTTCTTCATGACGAAATTCGCGAGTGCGAGGGCCCCGCTCGCGCCGCTCGTCCACTGCGGGTTCGGGCTGCACGAGGCAGGGTCCATATGATCGCTGCGGGCAAGCAGCGCGACGCGAATCGCCCGCACGCAGCGCCAGCTCGTCGCCGGCTTGGCCGAGCAATCAGCGGAAGGCGCCCCGCTGTTGTCCGGCGGCGTGACGGTCCACTCGTTAACATCGATCATGTTGTTGTTGTTGGAGTCGATCCCGTACTCGGCCTGCATGTCGAGCACGCCTGTCGCGACCTCGCCGCCCGGCGAGTTGGCGAGGGTCTCGATGAACACGAGGCGGTCTCCCGAGATGGACCACTCCATCCGACGCGGCTGCTTGCCCAGGTTGAGGACGAAGCCGGCGGTCGGGGTGAGGTTGTCGGGCCAGCCGGCCGACTTGTTGTAGCGCGGCGTGCCGCTCGATGTTTTCAGGGCGCCGGCAGGCGGCATCGCGACGCCCGCGGGGTCGGGACTCTGCCAGGCGTTCTTGAAGTTGATGGTCAGCGCCTTGCCGAGGTCGTCCGGCCGTACGCCGGTATCGCTCGGCCGCTCGGTCACCTGGACCAGGGCGCACTGCGTCAACTGCCCGGAGCTAGGCGGGATGCCGAAGCCCGGGAGCTCGCTGATCGTCGTGACCTTCGGGTCGCTCGTGACCAGCAGGATGTCGCCCCAGTCGAAGCCGGCGCGTCCGCCCACCAGGGTGAGCGGCCCGGTCGCCGGGCCGGTCCATGCTTTCAGCTCTCCGGAGGTGACGAACTGCGCCGGGTTGCCCCAGAACGTCGCGATGGTGTCCGGGGCACCGCCCGCACCGTCGATGATCTGGATCGGAACGAGCTTGAAGTCGAGCTGGTTCGCGGCGCTTTCCGGCGCCCGCATGGCGTCG
>JAABRB010000599.1 GCA_011391185.1 Betaproteobacteria bacterium | reverse complement strand
CAACGGCGTACACACGATGCCGGACGTATGGCGCACGATGAACGCGATCTTCTCCGCCGTACACAGCGACGCGGCGACGAACAGATCGCCCTCGTTCTCGCGGTCGTCGTCGTCGGTGACGACCACGATCTCGCCGCGGGAAAAGGCCTCGACCGCGCGATCGATGCGGCTGCGGATTTCGTTCATCGGATCACTTCGCGCCGGGCTTCTGGAACGGCCAGGCGAGCGACTCGCCGACCTGGCCGCGATGGCGCAAATATTGGTCGGCCAGCGCGCAGGCCACCATGGCCTCGCCGATTGCGACCGCGCGGATGCCGACGCACGGATCGTGGCGGCCCTTGGTCGAGATTTCGGTCTCGCGGCCGTAGCGATCCACGGTCTTGCGCGGGATCAGCATCGAGGACGTCGGCTTGACCACGAAGCGCGCGACGATCGGCTGCCCGGTGGAAATGCCGCCGAGAATGCCGCCGGCACTGTTGGTGAGAAACCGCGGCTTGCCGTCGTTGCCCATACGCATCTCGTCGGCGTTCTCCTCCCCCGACAGCGTTGCCGCGCCGAAGCCGGCGCCGATCTCGACGCCCTTGACCGCGTTGATGCTCATGAGCCCGGCCGCGATTTCCGCATCGAGCTTGCCGTAGATCGGCGCGCCGAGACCGGCAGGCACGTTCTCGGCCACGATCTCGATGATGGCGCCGACCGACGAGCCCTTCTTGCGTACGTCCTCGATATAGCTTTCGAACTCGCCCGCCGCCTTGGCGTCGGGGCAGAAGAACGGATTGCGTGCGGTCTCGTCCCAGTCCCAGCGGCTGCGGTCGATCTTCTTGGTGCCCATTTGCACCAGCGCCCCGCGCACCACCATGCCCGGCACGATCTTCCGCGCGATCGCGCCGGCTGCGACGCGACCCGCTGTCTCGCGCGCGGATGCGCGCCCGCTGCCGCGCGGATCGCGGATGCCGTATTTGACGTCGTAGGTGTAGTCCGCGTGGCCGGGACGATAGGTTTCGGCGATGGCGTCATAGTCCTTGGGCCGCGCATCCTGGTTCTCGATCAGAAGTGCAATCGGCGAGCCGAGCGTGACTTCCTTGCCGCTCGAAGGATCGAGGAAGGTGCCGGAAAGAATCCGCACCTGATCGGGCTCCTTGCGCTGGCTCACGAACTTGCTCTGGCCCGGACGCCGGCGGTCGAGGTCGCGCTGGATTTCAACCGCGGTCAGCGGAATGCGCGGCGGGCAGCCGTCCACCACGCAGCCGAGCGCGATCCCGTGGCTCTCGCCAAAGGTCGTGACGCGGAACAGATGGCCGAACGTGTTGTGGGACATGGCGGCGTGGTTGTACGAGTGGGCCGCGCGGGGGTCAAACCAGGATCGGCGGATGGTTTATTCGGCGGCCTGTACGCGCGGCCGGTAGCGCGTGGGCGAAGCGACCGGCGGCCGCGGCACGATCGGCGGCTTGGCGTTGAGCTTGTCGACCTGGAAACCGGCGACGCGCTTGTAGTTGGCCGCAACGTCCTCGAGCTCCTGCTTGGACAGCACCTCGGTGACGACGTTGAAGCCGTTCGGCGCGCGGTCCTCGACCATTTGCATGACCTGCTCGGGGCCGTTGCCACGATTGAGCAGCACGAGGTCCGTGGTCGCCGGCCGACGCTCAGCTTCGTAGGCCAGTAGCGCCGCTTCGGTCTCGCCCTTAGCGAGAATTTCGCGCGCCAGCACGCGCGCGTCGAGGATCGCCTGCGAGGCGCCGTTCGAGCCGATCGGATACATCGGGTGCGCCGCGTCGCCGAGCAGGGTCACCCGCCCGTGCGTCCAGCGCTCCAGCGGATCGCGGTCCACCACCGGGAACTCGAATACGTATTCGGCGTTGCGGATCAGGCCCGGCACGTCGAGCCAGTCGAACTTCCAGTCCTCGAACCAGGGCAGGAACTCTTCGATCTTACCCGGCCGGTTATAATCCTCGCGCCGCCATTGATAGTCGGGGCTGAACTCGCGTTCGGCGATCCAGTTGATCATCGGCCGACCGCGCTCCGACGCGCTTTTCGAGATCGGATAGCAGACGAATTTCAGCGCCGGATAGCCGGCCATGATCATGGTGCGGCCGGTGAGATACGGCTCGCCGACCGTGACCCCGCGCCACAGGATGCGGCCGTTCCACAGCGGCGGGCCTTCGTTCGGATGGAAATGCGCGCGGATCGAGGAATGAATGCCGTCGGCCGCGATCAGCAGCGCGCCGTCGTGCTCGGCCAGAGTCCTGCCGCTGTCCTTGTCGATGAAGCGCGCGCGAACGCCGGGCCCGGCTTCCTTCCATTCGGCGATGTGGTGGCCGGTGAGCACGCAGTCCGGGCCCAGCCGCTCCTTCACGGCTTCGAGCAGGATCATCTGCAGTTCGCCGCGATGGATCGAGAATTGCGGCCACTTGTAGCCGGCGTCCAGCCCGCGCGGCTCCGACCAGATTTGTTTGCCGCGCTTGGAGAAGTAGGCGAGTTCCTTGGTGCGGATCGAAGTCGCGTCGAGCGCGTCCTCGAGCCCGAGTTCCACGAGCTCG
>JAABRB010000598.1 GCA_011391185.1 Betaproteobacteria bacterium | reverse complement strand
AGCCCTCGCGCTTATCACGGAACGCATCGCGCCCGCGCGAAAGCGTGCCGAGGCCGGTCGCGATCTTCTCCATGTCGCCGAGCACGCTGGCAATGCCGCCGCGCGCCGCCGGGAAGCGATCGCCGAGCGCCGCGCGCGCCGCGGAGAATCCATCCGGCAGCCGGAACGGCTCGCCGACCGGGCCACCGCGCACCTCGTAGAGCGGGCCGGTCGGCACCCATTGCACGGCGTCGAGCACGCCCAGACGCGACAGCACGTGGTGCTTTGGCTCGATCGGATCGTGCGGATCGGCGGTCTCGTGCAGCGAGGCCTCGACCATGAGATCGCCGGCCTTGTAGGTGGTCGCCGCTCCGCCGACCGAGGAATTGCGCTCGAGCAGCAGCACCTTGCGGCCGCTGCGCGCGAGCAGCCCGGCGGCGGTCAGGCCGCCGAGGCCGCCGCCGATCACGATGACATCGTAGCGTTCCGCCATGCCGTTCTCGATTCAAGCAAGACAGGCGCATGCCGGGCCGGTCGCGGCGTTGCGCTAGATCAATGACAAGGTCCCACGACCGGCCGTTTCATTTGCGTTCATTGTGGAGGCAAATATGAAATTGGCGATTTCCCTGTTCTGTCTAGCTCTGCTGGCCGCTGCGGCCGGCCGCCTCCAGGCGCAGGAGGAAGGGGATTTGCGCAAAGGCCGCGTGCTGGCGCGCGAAGTGTGCGCTGCCTGTCATGCCATCGAGAAGGGTCGGCCTTCGCCTAATGCCGACGCGCCGACCTTCGAAGCCATTGCGTCTACGCGTGGAATGTCGGGCCGGGCACTCGCTGTCGCGCTGCGCAGGCCGCATCGGACGATGCCCAACCTCGTGATCGAGGGCGACGAGCTGACCAACATCATCGCCTATATCCTGAGCATGAAAAGCCGCGATTGAGCGCGGCGCGCCTGCAAAAATGAAGGGCGCGGCTTTCACCGCGCCCCATGTCTCTCAGGTCTTGGATTACGTCAGTAATCCATGCCGCCCATTCCGCCGCCGCCCGGCATGGGCGGCATCGGCGTTTCCTTCTTCGGCACTTCCGCGACCATGGCCTCGGTCGTGATCAGCAAGCTGGCCACCGAGGCCGCGTCCTGCAGCGCGGTGCGCACGACCTTGGCCGGATCGATGATGCCGGCCTTGAACATGTCGACATATTGTTCGGTCTGCGCGTCGAAGCCGTAATCGGCGTCCTTCGAATCGAGCAACTTGCCGACAACGATCGAGCCCTCAACGCCCGCGTTCTCGGCGATCTGCCGCACCGGGCTCTCGAGCGCCTTGAGCACGATGTTGATGCCGGCCTGGATGTCGGGATTGGAGTTCTTGAGCTTGTCGATCGCCTTCTTGGCGCGCAGCAGCGCGACGCCGCCGCCGGCGACGATGCCCTCCTCGACCGCGGCCCGCGTGGCATTCAGCGCGTCGTCCACCCGGTCCCGCTTCTCTTTCACTTCGGTCTCGGTGGCGCCACCGACGCGGATCACCGCGACGCCGCCCGCGAGCTTGGCGAGCCGCTCCTGCAGCTTCTCCTTGTCGTAGTCCGAGGTGGTCTCCTCGATCTGCGCCTTGAGCTGGGCGACGCGGCCTTCGATGTCCTTCTTCTTTCCGGCGCCGTCCACGATCGTGGTTTTTTCCTTCTCGATGATGACCTTCTTGGCGCGGCCGAGCATGGCGACCGTCACGTTCTCGAGCTTGATGCCGAGATCCTCGGCGATCAGCTGGCCGCCGGTGAGGATCGCGATGTCCTCCAGCATGGCCTTGCGCCGGTCGCCGAAGCCCGGCGCCTTCACCGCCGCGACCTTCAGGCCGCCACGCAGCTTGTTCACGACCAGCGTCGCCAGCGCCTCGCCTTCCACGTCCTCGGCAATGATCAGCAGAGGCTTGCTCGTCTGCACGATCGCCTCGAGCAGCGGCAGCATCGCCTGCAGGCCCGAAAGCTTCTTCTCGAACAGGAGGAGATAGGCGTCCTGCAGCTCGGCGGTCATCTTATCGGCATTGGTGACGAAATAGGGCGAGATATAGCCGCGGTCGAATTGCATGCCCTCGACGATCTCGACGTCGGTATCGAGCGACTTGGCTTCCTCGACGGTGATGACGCCCTCGTTGCCGACCTTCTGCATGGCGTTGGCGATCATCTTGCCAATAGCGGCGTCGCCGTTGGAGGAGATGGTTCCGATCTGGGCCACCTCGGCCGAGGACTGTACTTTCTTGGCGCGTTTCACGATGTCCTTCACGACTTCGTCGACCGCGAGATCGACGCCGCGCTTCAGGTCCATCGGATTCATGCCGGCGGCGACGGACTTGGCGCCTTCCCGGACGATCGACTGCGCGAGCACAATCGCCGTGGTGGTGCCGTCGCCGGCCTTCTCGTTGGTCTTCTGGGCGACTTCGCGCACCATCTGCGCGCCCATGTTCTCGAACTTGTCCTCGAGCTCGATTTCCTTCGCCACCGTCACCCCATCCTTGGTGATGCGCGGCGCGCCATAGGACTTGTCGAGCACGACGTTGCGGCCCTTGGGGCCGAGC
>JAABRB010000597.1 GCA_011391185.1 Betaproteobacteria bacterium | reverse complement strand
TCACGATCTGCGATCGCCGCGGTTCGCGCGCGGCCCGCGCGCTGATCATCAGCCGCAGCGGCCGGCCGCGCGTCAGCGACCGCGATGCTTCGGATCGGCCGCTCACATGCTGACTTTGACCGGCGCGCGTGGCTTTACGCTGGTCGAGGTGCTCGTCGCGCTCACCCTGATGCTGGCGGGGCTCGCCGGCGGCAGCCTGCTGCTGCTGCAAAGCGTGCAGTACGAGCGTGAATCGTCCAACCGCCGGGCCGCCATCCGCTACGCCGCGTCGCTCGCGGAGGAACTGCGCGCGCTCGACCGCGGCGACGGAATGCCGCTGACTCCCGACGCGCCCGCGATTGCGACCTGGACCGCCGCGGTGGAGGCGGCGATGCCTGCCGGCAGCGCGGCGCGGGTGGATGTCGAGCGCGAGAATCCCGCCGGTTACCGGATCGAGATCGAATGGCCCGTTGCCGGATCCGGACGGAACCGGCTCGTCCTGCCGGTGACACTGTGAATCGCGCGGCCGGGCTGACGTTGGTCGAGGTCCTGATCGCGATGTTGCTCGTGCTCGTGGTCATCGCCGGCTCCCTGGCATTCGTCGCGCGCGGGCGCGCAGCACAGCGGAGCAGTGAATCTCTCGCGCAGCTTGAGGAATCTCTGGATGCCGCATTCGTCGTGCTGGTGGAGGAGATCCGCCTGGCGGGATATCTCGGTCTCGCGCCGCCATCGGGCGCGGTCGACGGCGCCTCGGACGCCGGGACTCCGGAATCTCCGGGACTCGAAGTCGCCGGCACCTGCGGCGCCTCGCTCGCGCACGACCTCGCGATGCCGGTCGTCGCGGCCGATGCGGCCTACGAGGCCGCGCCCGGCCTGGCGATCGGGTGCCGGCCGAGCCCGGCGGGGCGCCGCATCCCGTCGTCCGACACGTTGATCCTCCGGCATGCGGGACAAGATGTATCGGCACCGGAAGCGGGACGCCTGCAACTCGAGACCAACCTGCGGACCGCGGCGCTCGCGGCAGATGGACTCGGCAGGCTCGGCGCGGATACGCGCTGGCACGACCTGGAAGTTGGCATCTATTACGTCAGCGCCGACTCGACCGGGCGGGCCGGATGGCCCTCGCTGCGTCGCAAGCGCCTCGTCGGCGGTACACGACCGGCATTCCAGGACGAGGAACTGGTCAGCGGCATCGCGGACCTGCAGGTCCAGATCGGGCTGGACGATTCCGCCGACGCGGATGCGGCAATCGATCGCTGGATCACGCCGGCTGACCCGCGGCTCGGCGGCATCGCGCGCGCGCTGCGCGTGGAACTCGAGGCTCGCAGCGACATCGCCGAGCCCTCGCAACCCGGCGGCTTCCGACGCAAACGGGTATCGCGCGTCATTGAAATGCGAAACGGTGGAATCCGATGACCGGCCGGCAACGTGGAACCGCCCTGGTCGTGACGCTGGTCCTGCTCTCGGGGCTCGGCGCGCTCGCACTCGCCGCTGCCGCGGCCGCGGTTACGGCCCTCGCACTCGCGAGTCACCAGCAGGTGGCGCAGGACGCATTCGAAGCCGCCGAAGCGGGCATTGCCCACGCGCTGGTGCAGGCGGCACTGCTGCGTCACGCGGTAACGATCCCGCAGACCCGCCATCCGGATGATGCCACCGGAATCGCGACCTTCGAGACCGAGACGCTCGAGATGACGGCCCCCGGGGCGCTGCCCGCGGGATTCAGCATCGGCGAGAACGGAAACACTTTTGCCGCGAGGCACTTCTTCATCCGTTCGACCGGCCACGCGGGCCGCAATGCCCGTGCCCGCCTGGAGCAAGGTTTCTACTTCGTGGTGCCTGCGTCGTGAGCGTCGCCATCCCGCGGCGATGGCGGTCCGTGATACCGATCATCGCCAGCCTGGCCGTGGCGGCGACGGCGCAAGCCGATTCCGACGAGGCCTGGCTCGCGCGCGCAAACCTGCCTGCCAGCGTGCAGCCGTTGCTCGCGCTCGTCGTCGACCACTCCGCTGCAGCCACGGAGACCATGGCCGTCGCCGCCCCCTACGATCCGTCGACCGACTACGGTCCCGGCGTGCCGGCGGACATCCGCTGCGATCCCGCGCGCATCTACTGGCGACGCAGCGCCGGTCCGGCGCCACATTGCGCAAGCCAGGCCGGACTTGAATCCGCACCCGCCGATCCGACCCGCGGCCTGCACTGCGAGGCGGCACGTCCGGCCCTTGCCCGCCAGGGTTTCTACATCGCGTCGCGCGCCGCGCAATGGCGGCCCGCCGCAGGCAGCGGCTACTGGTCAGCGCCGGGACCCGAAGACGCGCATGCGATCGAGTGCCGTGCGGATCGCGGCCGGCATGGCAGCGCAGCGGGCAACTGGTACGCGTCGGATGGTCCGCACGGACCCTGGAGCGGGCTGATCGCGGACGAGATTTCATGGGACCGTTCGCCGCACGCGGATCCTTACATCTTTTATCGCGGCAACTACCTCAATTTCCTGCGCGCTCCGCCGATGGCCGCCGGCCGGTCCGTTGCCGAAGTCATCACGCAATCCCTGACCGCCGTGCTTGACGCGACCG
>JAABRB010000596.1 GCA_011391185.1 Betaproteobacteria bacterium | reverse complement strand
GAACCTCTCCGACGCCGAGGGGGGCACGCTTCTGGTCTACAAGGCCGAGGCCAATGTGGGCGGCAAGCTCGCCCAATTGGGCCAGCGGCTGCTGGCCGGCACGGCTAAGAAGATGGCCGACCAATTTTTCGCCAATTTTGCCGAAGCCCTTACGCCGGGCACGGGCAAGAAGGGCGGAAAGAAATAAGCGCCGATCGGCCGACCCGGAGGGCAATGTTCTGCGTTCGGCTACCTTGACCGCGATAGCGGATCGGCGCGAGACTAAAACCAATCTAAACAGGGCGCGGACTTACAGCGCCTGGGCAAGCGGCGCTGCGAAGGCTTTCGGGAGGAGTTCCAATGACTACCGTGACCTTGACGGTCAACGGGCGGCATGCGTCCGCCGACGTTGATGCGCGTACCCTGCTCGTGCAGCTCCTGCGCGAGCATCTGCATCTCACCGGAACCCACGTGGGTTGCGATACCAGCCAGTGCGGCGCGTGCGTCGTGCACGTGAACGGCCGCGCGGTGAAGTCCTGCACCATGCTGGCCGTGCAAGCCGACGGCGCCAAGGTCGTCACCATCGAGGGCGTGGCCTCGAACGGCAAGCTGCACCCGATGCAGGAAGCTTTCCGCGAGCATCACGGATTGCAGTGCGGGTTCTGCACGCCGGGCATGATCATGAGCGCGCTCGATATCGTGAACCGCAAGGGCAACAATCTCGACGAGCACACGATCCGCGAGGAGCTGGAAGGCAATCTGTGCCGCTGCACCGGCTACCACAATATCGTGAAGGCGATCGCCGCCGGCGCAAAGGCAATGCGCTGAAGCCGCCAACGGAAACCGGGAGGACACCATGAGCGCATCCAGTATCGGCGCCTCCGAGCGCCGCACGGAAGACAAGCGCTTCATCACGGGCCGGGGCCAATATACCGACGACATCCGCCGGCCGTATCAGACTCACGCCTGTTTCCTGCGCTCGCCGCACGCGCACGCCACCATCAAGGGCATCGATTCCAAGAAGGCGTCGAAAATGCCCGGCGTGCTCGCCATCCTCACCGGCGCGGACATCGCCAACGACAAGATCGGCGATCTGATCTGCGGCTGGATGGTGCTGTCGAAGGACGGCTCGCCCATGAAGGGCGGCCGTCACCCGGCGCTGGCGCAGGGCAAGGTGCGCTATGTCGGCGACTCGATCGCCGTTGTGATCGCCGAGACGCTCGACCAGGCCAAGGACGCGGCCAACGCAATCAAGGTCGATTACGGCGTGCTGCCGGCGGTCGCCGATCTCGCCAAGGCGCGCGACGCGGGTGCTCCGCAGATTCACGAAAACGCGCCGCGCAACACGATCTACGAATGGGTGATCGGCGACGAGGCCGCGGTCGATGCCGCGTTCAAGCGCGCCAAGCACATCACCAAGATCGACATCGTCAACAACCGGCTGATCCCGAACGCGATCGAGCCGCGCGCGGCGATCGGCGAATACGATCAGGGCACCGAATCCTTCACGTTGTGGACCACGAGCCAGAACCCGCACGTGGCCCGCCTGGTGCTCTCGGCCTTTATCGGCATCGCGCCGGAGCACAAGTTCCGCGTGATCGCGCCCGATGTGGGCGGCGGCTTCGGCTCCAAGATCTTCATCTATCCGGAAGAGACCGTCTGCATCTGGGCCTCGAAGAAGGTGGGCCGGCCGGTGCGCTGGACCGCGGAACGCAACGAATCCTTCCAGTCCGACGCGCACGGTCGCGACCACATCACGCACGCGGAGCTCGCAGTCGACGAGAAGGGCAAGATCACCGCGCTCAAGGTCAAGACGCTGGCCAATATCGGCTCCTATATGTCGACGTTCTCCTCGGCGGTGCCGACCTTCCTGTACGCGCCGTTGCTTTCGGGCCAGTACGAAATCCCGGCGATCTATTGCGAGGTGGACGGGGTTTTCACCAACACCGCGCCGGTCGACGCCTATCGCGGCGCCGGGCGGCCGGAAGCGTGCTTCGTGATCGAGCGGATCGTTGAGGTTGCGGCGCGCGAGCTCGGCATCGACCCGGCCGAGTTCAGGCGGAAGAATTTCATCAAGAGCTTCCCGTACCAGACGCCGGTCGCCTCGCTCTATGACGCGGGCGATTATCCGGGCGCGCTCGACAAGGCGCTGCAGCTCCACGACTACAAGAACTTCGGCAAGCGCAAAGCGGAGTCGGAGCGCAACGGCAAGCTGCGCGGCATCGGCTTCTCGTCCTACATCGAAGCCTGCGGCGTAGCGCCGTCGGCGGTCGCCGGTTCGCTCGGCTGCGGCGTCGGGCTGTGGGAGTCGGCGGAGATCGCGGTGACGCCCACCGGCATGGTGGAAGTGCTCACCGGCAGCCACAGCCACGGCCAGGGCCACGAGACCACGTTCGCGCAGCTGGTGTCGGCCAAGCTCGGCATTCCGATGGACCACATCACAGTGGTCCACGGCGACACCGACAAGGTGCAATTCGGCATGGGCACCTATGGCTCGCGCTCGGGCGAGGTCGGCATGTCGGCGATCGTGCAGGCGGTCGACAAGGTGATCGCCAAAGGCAAGAAGGTCG
>JAABRB010000595.1 GCA_011391185.1 Betaproteobacteria bacterium | reverse complement strand
AAGCCCGTGACCGACCCGTGCGGCGGAAGGTCGGTCAGATTCGCGATCCCGCCGAGGTTCACGATCACGCGATGCGCGTCGCGCGCTCCGAATCGGACCGCGTGAAAGGCGGGAACGAGGGGTGCGCCCTGTCCGCCTGCGGCGATGTCGCGGCTACGGAAATCGCAAACGGTGCAGATGCCAGCGCGCTCGGCGAGCACCGCACCGTTGATGACCTGTGTCGTGTACCCGCGGTCGGGTCGATGCCGCACCGTTTGTCCATGGCACCCAATGGCGGCGACCGCGGCGGCATCGACGCCCGCGGACCTGAGCATCGCCAGTGTCGCGTCGGCGTAGAGATGCGACAGCGTCACTCCGAGCCGGGCGGCACGCCCGAGCTCGTCCTCCCCACGTTCATTCAGCGCGAGCGCTTCCGCCCGCGTTTCGGGAGGATAGGCGAGCGAATGTGAGGCGACCAGCTCCCACGGCGAGGACTGGAAATCGACGAGCACGGCATCGACGCCGTCCAGGCTCGTGCCCGACATGAGCCCAGCGTAAAGCGCGGGCACGGTGGGTGACGACGCTAGTCGAGCGCCGCGATCGACACGCTGCGCAGCTGGTCGAGTTGCGCAACGTAGGGTCCGGTCTGGTCGCGGAACGCGCTCATGCGCGCGGTCGGAACGGGTGCGGCGGCGGGGAACACCATCGTCAACGGGTTACGATGCTCGTTCCCGACCCGGAATTCGTAGTGCAGGTGCGGACCGGTCGCAAGGCCGGTTGCCCCGACGTAGCCGATGACGTCCCCCTGGCTCACCCGAGCGCCGCGCCGGACGCCGGCGCCGATTTTCGACAGGTGCGCGAAGAGCGTGGTGATGCCGCCCTTGTTCCGCAGAATCACCACATTGCCGTACTCGCTCTGCCAGCCGGCGGACTCCACCACGCCATCACCGGTTGCGCGCACCCGTGTGCCGGTCGGTGCGCCGTAATCGACGCCCCTGTGCGCGCGCACGGTTTTCAGTATCGGGTGAAAACGCCCTGTCGAGAATCCCGAAGTGACGCGCGAGAATTCCAAGGGTGAACGCAGGAATGCCTTACGCAGGCTCTGGCCGTTCGGCGCATAGTAGCTGCCGGTGTCCGGATCCTCGCCGAACCACACCGCGCGGTACTCCCGCCCGTTATTGATGAACACCGCGGCGAGCACGCGGCCGGACTTGATCGCACGTCCCTGGTGATAGAGCGTTTCGAATATGACCGAGAAGCGATCGCCCTTCCGCAGGTCACGATGGAAATCGATGTCTCCGCCAAAAATCTCCGCGATCTGGATTGCGACCGAATCGGGAAGTCCCGCATCGTCGGCGGCGGCGAAGAGCGACGATCGGATCTCGCCGCTCTTCAGGTGCACGGCGCTCGCGAACTCCGCGGGCTCCTCGACCGTGCTGAAGCCGTCGGGCGTGCGGTCGAATCCGAGCACGGTATCGCGTCCCGCCACGAAACGCAGGCTGAGGAGGTCGCCGTGGTCGGCCGTCAGCGCCTGAACCACCATGCCGGGACGCAGCGCCCGGAAGGGCTTGGCGCGCCCGTTTTCGCGGACCAGCCGCGCAGCGACGGCGGGATCGACTCGGAGGCGGGCGAGCAGCGCGGCGAGCGTGTCGCCGCGGTCAAAGCGTTCCTCCTGCCAGAAGACGTGCGCGTTCTCGGCGGGCAACGGCGCGGCCGAGATCGCAAGCGGCTCGACGACCGTGATGCGCTCCACCGGTGGTTGCGACGTCTCCCGGACCGTACCGAAAGCCGTGACCATGCCAAAAATCGAGAAAACGGCGACCGCCAGCGCGGCACGGCGCGTGCGGCGATTTCGCGGCGGATCGAGGTGCGCTAGAATCAACGCCTTGTTTTTCTGCATGTTTTCCCAGCAGTGCCGCTCAGTTTAGCAAAGCTTACAGAAGATTCCAAGAGAAATTTCATCATCCAATGAGTGACTTGGCCAAACAACTTCAAGTAATTACTAGGGGATGCGCCGAGTTGCTCATCGAAGCCGAACTGGTCCAGAAGATTAAACGGGGCAAACCCCTCCGGGTCAAGGCCGGGTTCGACCCCACCGCCCCGGATTTGCACCTGGGTCACACCGTGCTCATTCAAAAGCTCAAAAACTTCCAGGACCTGGGGCACCAGGTGATCTTTCTCATCGGCGACTTCACCGGTCTCATCGGCGACCCCTCGGGCAAGAGCGAGACCCGGCCGCCCCTGACCGAGGAGCAGGTTAAGGCCAACGCCGCCACTTACGAGCGCCAGATCTTCAAAATCCTGGACCCGGACAAGACCTTGATCGACTTCAACAGCCGCTGGATGAAGCCCATGGCCGCCCAGGACCTCATCCGCCTGGCGGCCCGGCACACGGTGGCCCGGATGCTGGAGCGGGAGGATTTTCATAAGCGCTACACCTCCCAGACCCCCATCAGCATCCACGAGTTCCTCTATCCCCTGATCCAGGGCTATGATTCCGTGGCGCTCGAAGCCGACGTGGAGTTGGGGGGCACCGACCAGACCTTCAACCTCCTGGTGGGGCGCGATTTGCAGC
>JAABRB010000594.1 GCA_011391185.1 Betaproteobacteria bacterium | reverse complement strand
TGCACAAGGGCGTCGAGTGGTTGATGCAGGGCGCGACCGTCGAGCGCGTCGCGACGCTCGTTGGCCGTGTCTCCGGCGACTCCACGGTCGCCTACGCTTTTGCCTTCGCGCTCGCGGTCGAAACGGCGCTGCGCATCGAGGTGCCGGTGCGCGCCGTGTATCTGCGCGCGCTCATGGCCGAGATCGAGCGCATCGCCAATCACCTCGGCGACTTCGGCGCCGTGTGCAACGACGCCACCTTCGTTCTGATCCATGCCCATTGCGGCATCTTGCGCGAGGAAGTGCTGCAGGCATCGGACGCCGCCTTCGGTCATCGCCTGATGCGCGATTGCATCGTGCCGGGCGGGACAGTGGCCGATATCAGCGCGGAGAACATTCGCCGGTTGAAGGCGCTGGTCGAGGCGATCGGGCCGCGCTTCCGCGAGCTGGTCACGATCTACGACGACACGCCCTCGCTGCAAGATCGGACCGTCACCACCGGCACCGTGTCGGCCGATCTGGTGCGCCGCTTCGCCGCCGGCGGCTATGTAGGACGCGCCAGCGCGCGCGATTTCGACGCGCGGCGCGATCTCGCTTATGCGCCCTACGACAAATTCGCCATCGAAGTGCCGACCCTGCAAGCCGGCGACGTGGACGCGCGCCTTCGCATCCGGCTCCTGGAGATCGAAGCGAGTCTCAAGCTTGTCCGCCGCATTCTCGAAGCGCTGCCGCGCGGTCCGGTTCGCGCATCAATGCGTGCCGCCAAGGACGAGCGGGAAGGGGTTGGCATGGTCGAGGGCTTTCGCGGCGACGTCTTCGTCTATGTGCGTCTAGCGGCCGACGGCACCGTTGCGCGCTGCCATCCGCGCGATCCCTCGTGGTTTCAGTGGCCGCTCCTGGAAGTCGCGGTCAAGGACAACATTGTTGCCGACTTCCCGCTCTGCAACAAATCCTTCAACTGTTCCTATTCGGGGCACGATCTGTGATGCGCTCGCTATTATTCAAATCGCTCGCTAAGGACCCGGTGACCATAGACGGGCCGGATGCCGATGCGCGCGCATCGAAGGAACTGGCAAGCACTTTGGATGATCTCGCGCGCCGGGTGCTCGGCCGCTCGCTGGTGATCCGCGAGATCGATGCCGGTTCCTGCAACGGATGCGAGCTCGAAATCCACGCGCTGAACAATCCGATCTATGATCTCGAACGTCTGGGCCTGAAGTTCGCGGCGTCGCCGCGCCACGCCGACGTGCTGCTCGTCACCGGCCCCGTCACCCACAACATGCGCATGGCGCTGGAGCGCACCTGGCGCGCGACGCCCGATCCGAAATGGGTGGTGGCGCTCGGCGATTGTGCCTGTTCGGGCGGCGTGTTCGCCGGGAGTTACGCCTGTGTCGGGCCGGTGAGCGCCGTGGTGCCGGTCGATCTGCACATTACCGGCTGTCCGCCGCGGCCGGTCGAAATTCTGAAGGGTCTCGTGGCGCTGCTCGATGCCGCCTCGCGCAGCGGCGCGGGCAGCAAGGGTTAGCCGCAATGAGGCTGGCACCCCGGCGCCGGATCGGGTAGCAACCCGTCATGCATCGCCGCTTCCACTTCGTTGTCGCGCTATGCGCCGCTTATGCGTTGGTGTTTGCGGCTCTCATCGGTGCGATCGGGTCCGCCCGCGCCGCGATCCCTGATGGCTTCCAGCTCTGCATCGCCGCGAATTCGGGCGACGCACCCGCGCCGGTTCGGGCCGAGCACGAACTCTGTTGTGTTCTCGCGTGCGGTGCTGGCGGAACGCCGGCGCTGGCGGGCGGCTCGATCGCGCCGATCGCAGTCTCTCTTGGCCGCGATGTGTCGGTCCGAGCCCTTACGCCGATGCTCCGTCAATTCGAGCGCCTGGCTTCGGCAGCACCTCGCGGACCTCCGTTCCGCGCCTGATCCCGCCTTCGTCATCCTCATCAATCGGATCGGAGCCGCCGCTCGGTGGCGCGCTCTCGCGCAACGGAGAAAACAATGCGCTTATTCTCAGGACTATTCCTCGCCGCCGCCCTTGTGGCCATCACAACTGTCGCTGCGGCTTACGACTATACGAAGGGCGCGCTCAAAATCGACCATCCTTGGTCGCGGGCGACGCCGCACGGCGCGCAAGTCGCCGGCGGGTATCTCATGATCGAGAACAAGGGCCCCAATGCTGACCGGCTCGTGAGTGCCACGAGCGAGATCGCCGACCGGGTAGAAATCCACGAAATGGTGGTGCAGGACGGAATCATGAAGATGCGTCCGCTCGCGCGCGGCCTCGAGATCAAACCCGGCGCAACCGCCAAGTTCGAGCCCGGCGGCTTCCATATAATGTTCACGAACTTGAAGCGTCCGCTCAAGGAAGGCGAGAAGTTCAAGGGCACGCTAGTGTTCGAGAAGGCCGGCTCGCTCGACGTCGAGTTCAATGTCGAGGCCATGGGTGCGAGCCCAGGTCGCGGGCATCAATGAGAAGCGTTGCACGCTTGCCCAGTCAGTCGAACGCAACCTAGTACCATTCGATCGGGGTCCGGCGCAGAATGACAGGATGCGCCAGGCCATTTCCGTGTCCCAGGTAAGTGC
>JAABRB010000593.1 GCA_011391185.1 Betaproteobacteria bacterium | reverse complement strand
ATCGGCACCGCGATCGGCCTCAACCTCTTGTTCGGCATTCCGCTCGAGATCGGCATCTTCATCACCGCCCTCGACGTGTTCCTGATCCTCTATCTGCAGAACCTGGGCTTCCGCTGGATCGAGGCCTTCGTCGTGGCGACATTGGTTGTGATCTTCATCTGCTTCGGGCTTCAGATTGCCATGGCCCAGCCGGATTGGCGCGCGGTCATCATCGGCTTCGCTCCCACGGTCGAGATCGTGAAGAACCCGAACATGCTCTATCTCGCCATGGGCATCATTGGGGCCACGGTGATGCCGCACAATCTCTATCTGCACTCCTCGATCGTGCAGACGCGCATCGTCGCCGATACGATCCCCGCCAAGCGCGAAGCGATCAAATTCGCGACCATCGATTCCACGATCGCGTTGATGCTGGCGTTGTTCGTCAATGCCTCGATTCTGATCCTCGCCGCCGCGACCTTCAACAAGGTCGGCCAGACCGGAGTGGCCGATCTGGAGGAGGCGCATAAGCTGCTTTCGCCGCTGCTCGGGACCACGCTCGCCGCGACCCTGTTCGGCATCGCACTTCTGTGCTGCGGGCTCAATTCCACCGTGACCGCCACACTGTCCGGCCAGATCGTGATGGAAGGTTTCATCAATGTGCGGCTGCCGGCCTGGGCGCGGCGGCTTGCTACCCGAAGTATCGCCATTATTCCGGCGATCATCGCCGTCGTCTGGTACGGCGGGGAGGGCACCGGGAAGCTCATCATCCTCAGCCAGGTGATCCTTTCCATGCAGCTTCCCTTCGCTATCGTGCCGCTGGTGATGTTCACGGCCGACCGGAGCAAGATGGGCGAGCTGGTGGCGCCGCGCTGGACCACGGCGCTTGCCTGGATCGTTGCCGTGGTGGTGATCGCGCTCAATATGAAGGTCGTCTACGATATTTTCGCGGGCTAGCGCGTAGCTTCCTCAATATTGACGTGCTCAATCGGAGGCTCCACAAGAGGGCCGCCGCCGGGGTCAAGCATGTCCCTCTTCTCGACGATTTCGCGCCAGCTCGCGCCCGTTCATCGCGAGGGCTATCCGTTCATCGCGCTGTTCGCGCTTGTGACGTTGATCCTGTTCTGGATCTCGACGCCGCTCGGCTGGCTCGGCACTCTCGCAACCGCCTGGTGCGCGTATTTCTTTCGCGACCCGCGCCGCGTGACGCCGGTTGGCGAGGGCTTGGTGGTCTCGCCGGCCGACGGAATGATCTCGCAGATCACATCCGCCGTGCCGCCGCCCGAGCTTGAGCTCGGCGACACGCCGCGCCCGCGCGTTTCGATTTTCATGAGCGTCTTCGACGTGCACGTGAACCGCAGCCCGGTGAGCGGCAAGATCGAGAAGATCGCCTACAAACACGGAAAATTTCTCAATGCCGATCTCGACAAGGCGAGCGAGGACAATGAGCGTAACGGCTTCGTGATCGCCACCAGCAAGGGCAAGCTCGGCGTCGTGCAGATCGCGGGGTTGATCGCACGCCGAATCGTTTGTTTCGTGCGCGAAGGCGAAAATGTGACGGCCGGCGAGCGCATCGGCCTGATCCGCTTCGGCTCGCGCGTGGACGTTTACCTTCCGCAGGGAACCCACACGCTGGTGGCCGAGGGCCAATACTCGCTCGGCGGCGAAACCGTTCTCGCGGATTTGAACGCCTCGGTGCGGGAGCTTGCCTTTCGCATCGGCTGATTTCGCTTCCGCCCGGGCGCCGGCGGGCGTAAAATAGCGCCATGACCAATCTCTTCCCCCCGTTCGAGCCGGAAGGCGAGGAACGGCGCTGGCGCCGTTTTCGCCCGGTGCCGTTTCGTGTGCTGCTGCCGAACCTGATCACGCTTCTGGCGCTCTGCCTCGGGCTCACGGCGATCCGCATGGCGATCGAGGGCCGCTACGATTACGCGGTTGCGGCCATCGTCGTCGCCGCGGTGCTCGACGGCCTCGACGGCCGCATCGCGCGGCTGCTGCAGAGCACTTCGCGCTTCGGCGCCGAGCTCGACTCGCTCGCCGACTTCGTAAGCTTCGGCGTGGCGCCGGTGATCGTGCTCTACATGTGGGGTCTCGGAAGCTTGCGGTCGGTGGGCTGGATCGCGGTGCTGGTATTCGCGATCTGCGCCGGCCTGCGGCTCGCGCGCTTCAACGTCATGCTCGACGATCCGAACCGGCCGCCCTATGCGGCGAATTTTTTCGTCGGCATGCCGGCACCCGCCGGCGCCATCGTCGTCATGCTGCCGGTATATCTGGAATTTCTCGGCACGCCACGCACCTCTGTACAAGCTGCAATCGCATGGCCCTACGTGGTTGGAACTTTGCTCTACGTGGTGGGGATCGCGATGCTTATGGTGTCGAAAATTCCCACTTGGTCCGGCAAGCGGGTGGGCCAGCGGGTTCCGCGCGAGCACGTGTTGCTCGTATTCGTGCTCGCAGTGCTCTTCGCCGGGCTCTTGCTCAGCTATCCCTGGGAAGTTTTGAGCGCTGGCAGCTTCATTTATCTCGCGGCCATCCCGCTCGCCTATCTCAACTACAAGAAGCTCGAGCGGACACATCTGGTG
>JAABRB010000592.1 GCA_011391185.1 Betaproteobacteria bacterium | reverse complement strand
GCAGGATGAGGCGAACCGGGCCGGCGAGGTCGGGCGTCGCGAGCAGGTGGTCGATGACCTGGATCAGTCGATCATTGAAATACTTGTCCGGGGAGCCAAGCTCCTTGTAGGCCTCCTGGATCAGCGGATAGAAGCGGACGTAGAGCGCGACGGCCTTTCCCGAGTCAACCGATTCGACCAGCCGCACGAACGGCGCGTAGCGCCGGAAGTTCTCCGCGCCGAGCGACGTCGCATCACCGGCGCCCGCCGCGACGAATCGACCGGGCGTGGGCGTGACAGGCCAGAGCCGGACGGGCGCCCGCTTGCGCGGCAGATTGTCCACGGTCACCACGAAACGCTGGATGTACCCGCTGACATTCAGGAAACTCAGGACGGCGTCGCGACCGACCAGGCCGAGAAGCGTCTCCTGGACAAGCTTGTCGCTCTCGCCGAGCGGCGGCAGTGGCGTCGACTCGGCGGCCAGCGCCGGGGACGCGGGCTGCGCCTGCTCGATCGGATGGCGCACCGGCGGCGGCTCCGCCGGCGCCGAGGTCGGCGGCGCCTCCGCGCGGGGCGGCTCGATCCGCGGCGGCTTCTGCGGCGTCGGTCCCTCCCGCAACCAGAAATACAGGGCGGCGGCCACCCCAACCAGCACGATCAGCGGAATCAGCCACCGCAGGGACTTGTTCATCGGGCGCAAGCATACCCCGGGCGCGGCGGCTGCAACACCGCCGCGCCCGGGGGGCCCTCGAGTGTTTCCTGACGGACTCAGTCGATGGACTTGTACAGCCGCTCGTCGTACAGGCTGCCGGTCAGCGGGTTGAGGACGAACAGCGGATCCGCGGCGACGCCGCTCCCGGGGACGATACCCGAGAGCGCGTCGCGGAAATTCTTGACGTCGGCGGTCACCTGGTGGGCGTCCTGATCCTTGCCCGAGCGCCACATCTCGACGATCGTCATGTGATTCGGCCGATTGGCCTGCGTGAGCACGTCGAACCGCACCATTCCGGCATGCTTGCGGCTCGCGTTGGCCAGCTCGATGATCAGTTCGTTGCCGCACGGCCCCTTCTCCGACACCTGGCGCTTGCAGGGTGTGAACTGCTCGGGCGGAATGATGTCGGCATGCGTCACGACGTAAATGGTGTCGCCCATTCCCTTGGCCACCTTCCCGGGATCAGCGGCAACGAGACCGACGTGCGGCCGCTCGTCGTACGGGTTATACAGATGCGGCTGAAGCGCCTTGCGGAACGCGACCGTGTGCGCGGCCTGGGCGTGGGCCTTCCGCGCATCGCCGTCGGTCCAGGTCTCGAGCAGGACGAAATGATTCGGCTGGCCGATCCGCTGGAGCGTCTCCGCGCGCAGATTGCCGGCGTCCTTCCTGCTCGCGGCGGTCTGCTGCTTGAGCAAAGCGGCGACTTTCGCAGCGGACGCCGGCGCGACCTCGATGTAGGACACGATGAAGTACGGCTTATCCGGGAGCATGGTGCCGTTGCTCAATTTCACGTCGGCGTGAGCAGCCGGCAGGAGACCGAACGACAGGAATGCAAGAACGAACAGGGTACGCAGCGAGAATTTCATCAATGCCTCCACAATCCAAGTCGAGAAAGACGGCAATTGAACTCGGCGAATCGGTCCTCGGAGCGCCCAGCAGGCTGGTCGCGGCACGGTTCGCTGGAGTTCCTCCTTAAAGTGTCGCCGGCGCGCGGATCTTGTGGGGCCCGTGCGCTCCGGCGACCAGAACATGAGCGTCGCCCAGCCGGCCGTCAAGCCCCCCGACTGAATAGGCCCATGAAATATCCGACTGTCCGAGGCTGCTTTCAGCCGAGGAAGTTCAGCACCGCCGGCACCTGCCGGCGCAGGAGCGCATTGCGTGCGCGCCACTCCGCCTCGGGCGCGAGCTTCGCGAGGAATCGCACTTCGCCCGCGGCCAACAGGGCGATTGGAACACCGTCGCGGTAAAGCACCCGGTTGCCGGTCAGTGCCGGCAATCGACCCCCGGGCATGAGGACGCCCACGAGATTGAGCGGATCGGCGCCGGAGAGCGACACGAGGGTGCCCGTGTGTTCTAGCTGGCGTGCCGCGCGCAGCATTCCCACCGCTTCGGGCAGCGCGAACTGCTCGCCCGAAATGCCGGCCACGAATCGCCCGCCTCGGATTTCGCCCCGCGCCTCGAGGCGGCGATACACGCGCAGCAGCTCGCGCCACGGCGGCAGCCATTCCGCCTCGCGCGCGAGCAGTCGCCAGAACACCACGCCATAGCGCTTCAGCAGCGTGCGCGCAATGTGCTCGGCGGTCTGGCCTTCAACCACCCCGTTGCGCTGCGCGCGCCATGACTTTTCCCCTCCTCCCTGAGGAGGGGTGCCACCGAAGGCGGCGGGGTGGTGAGCGGTGCTGTCAGAACCACCCCGTCGGGCGTCGCCCGACACCCCTCCTTGAAAAGGAGGGGAAGATTTCCTTCTGACCAGCGCCCAGCGGCCCGCATCCTCGATGCCGAAAAGCGCCGTGCGCCGGCGGCGCTTGTGACCGGTCTGCGCGGGGGAGGGGCCCTGTGCTCCCTGCGCGGGGGAGGGGCCCTGTGCTCCC
>JAABRB010000061.1 GCA_011391185.1 Betaproteobacteria bacterium | reverse complement strand
TCACCGGCGATACACGCTATTTGCAGGCGGCGGAGCGCGCGATTGCCGCGTTCTGGGCGGCGATCACGCAGCACCCGGCCGGCTTCGCGAGCACGCTTGGCGCGCTCATCGAGACCCTCGAACCCACCCGGATCGCTGTCCTACGCGGGAAGCGGGACGCGCTGGTACCCTGGCGGCGCGTGCTCGCAGCCGACTATCGCCCCGACACGGTCGTGCTGGGGGTTCCGGGCGATGCGGAAGGTCTGCCGGAGATCCTCGCGAAACCGCTGGGCGAGGGTGTAAACGCCTTTATATGTCAAGGCGTTAGCTGTACAGCCCCGGTTTCCGAGCTCGACTTGATGCGCCGCCTTTTAATGCCTGGACGAATTGAGTAGGATGCGGGTCTTTTCGGGCCAGACCGGCACCGGATTTTTTTCCACTCGAAGCAAGGAGTTTTCATGAAGTCAATCGTCGTTGCCCTCACGCTTGCCGCAGGCGCTGCCATGGTTGCCGCGCCCGCCAGCGCGTCCGAGGCGCTGCTCAAGAAGAACAACTGCACGGCCTGCCATGCCATTGACAAGAAGCTCGTCGGCCCGTCGTACAAGGACGTGGCGAAGAAATACGCCGGCGATGCCGGTGCGGAGAAGGTGCTGGCGGAGAAAGTGAAGAAAGGCGGCAAGGGCAACTGGGGCCAGGTTCCGATGCCCCCGAATCCCGCCGTTTCGGACGCAGACGTGACCGCAATGGTCAAGTACGTTCTCTCGCTAAAGTAAGACAAGCCCGGTACGTCACGAACAGGAGGGAACCCGCAGGTTCCCTCGAAGCCAAAAGCGGAAGGTTACAAACAGGAGGGAACCCGCAGGTTCCCTCCCGTTACCCTCCTTCCTGCCGACAGAAGCGCCCAGCGAGCGCGGAGGTTGCCGTTTTTCGGTGAAATTCGGGCGGCCTTGCCACCGACCGCGGAACGGCCGAGAATTTGCACCTGCGGCCAAGCTTTTTGCGCGCGCGTGGCGAGTCGCGATCGCACGATGAATCTTCGATGATTTGTCGTTGATTATTCGAATTGACAGGCTCGTGACACGTCACGATAATCGCGCCGCTTCGTCCGCCAGCCCGTACCCCGCAACCCTGTGAGAGGACTCGACATGAACGCTCAACTCAAGGCACTTTCACTGGCGGTCGCGCTGGCGCTCGCAATGGTTGGCTGCGGAAAGGAGGAGCCGAAACCCGCGCCCGCTCCACAGGCTGCCGCCCCGGCTGCTCCTCCCCCTCCGGCTGAAATGGTGGTGAAGATCGGCAACGTCGCGCCGACCACCGGTCCGATCGCCCACCTGGGCAAGGACAACGAGAACGGCGCGAAGATGGCGGTCGACGACGTCAACGCCATGAAGGTCATGATCGACGGGAAGGTGCTCAAGCTCGAACTCGTTCCCGAGGATGACCAGGCCGATCCCAAGCAGGGAACGATCGTCGCGCAGAAGCTCGTCGACGCGAAAGTCGCTGCGGTCGTCGGCCACCTCAACTCCGGCACCACGATTCCTGCGTCGAAGATCTATAGCGACGCCGGCATTCCGCAGATCTCCCCTTCCGCGACGAATCCGAAGTACACCGAGCAGGGATTCAAGACGGCATTCCGCGTCGTCGCCAACGACATCCAGCAGGGCGGCACGGTCGGCACGTACATCGCGAAGGACATGGGGGCCAAAACGGTCGCCATCGTCGACGACCGCACGGCGTACGGCCAGGGTGTCGCGGACGAGGTGGAAAAGGCCGCAAAGGCCGCGGGCGCAACCGTCGTAGCGCGGGAGTTCACCACCGACAAGGCGACCGACTTCAAGGCGATTCTCACCAAGATCAAGGGCAAGAATCCCGACGCCATTTTCTACGGCGGCATGGACGCCACCGGCGGCCCCATGGCGAAGCAGGCCAAGGATCTCGGTATCCGGTCGAAGTTCGTGATGGCCGACGGCGGCTGCTCGCCGGAGTTCATCAAGCTTGCCGGCAGCGCGGCCGAGGGATTCGTCTGCTCGATCCCGGGCGCGCCGGTCGACAAGCTCGCCAAGGGCGAGGACTTCAAGAAGCGCTACAAGGCAAAGTTCGGCACCGAAGTGCAGATCTACTCGCCGAACGCGTATGACGCGGTCATGGTCATCGTCGAGGCGATGAAAAAGGCGAACTCCGCCGATTCCGCGAAATTCCTGCCCGAGATCGCGAAGGTCAGCCACGAAGGCGTGACCGGGCAGATCTCGTTCGACGGCAAGGGCGACCTGAACAGCGGCGCGATCACCATGTATGTTGCGAAAGGCGGCCAGCTCGAGGTCGTCACCACCGTCGGCGGGAAGTAGAAAAGGCGAGGCCGGCAGGCCAGACCGTCAGGAAAGCGGCGCCTCCGGGCGCCGCTTTGCGTTTGGCCGCGCAAACTCGTATAAGAGCGGGCAATGGACATCTTTCTCCAGCAGCTCGTCAACGGCGTCACGCTGGGCAGCATCTACGCGCTCGTGGCGCTCGGCTACACGATGGTGTACGGCATCATCGGGCTGATCAATTTCGCGCATGGCGAGGTCGTGATGATCGGTGCGCTCACCGCGTTCTCGGTCATCACCGGGCTGATTGGCGCCGGTGCGGCCCTGCCGGTCGGCGTGATCGTCGCGCTGGGTCTCGCCGCCGCGATATTGGTATGTACGGTGCTCGCCTTCAGCATCGAGAAGATCGCCTATCGCCCGCTGCGCCGCGCCTCGCGTCTGGCTCCGCTGATCACGGCCATCGGCATGTCGATCGTCCTGCAGAATGTCGCGATGATGATCTGGGGGCGCAATTACCTGCGGTTCCCCGAGTTGTTCGGAACCGAGCGCTATGTCGTGGGCGGTGCGTCCATCACCAGCCTGCAGATCGCCATCGTCCTGCTTGCTGCCGGAGTGATGACGCTGCTCCTGCTCCTGGTGCACAAGACGCGGCTCGGCACCGCGATGCGCGCGACTGCCCAGAATCCCGAAGTGGCCGGCCTCATGGGTATCAATATCAATACCGCGATCTCGGTGGCGTTCGTGGTCGGCGCGGCGCTCGCCGCGGTCGCCGGGCTGATGGTGCTGGCCTACTACCAGGTCGCCTACTATCACATGGGATTCATTCTCGGGCTCAAGGCGTTCACGGCCGCGGTTCTGGGCGGAATCGGCAATCTCGCGGGCGCGATGCTCGGCGGGCTGCTGCTCGGGGTGATCGAGGCGCTGGGCGCAGGCTACATCGGCGACCTGACGTTCGGCGTGCTCGGCAGTCACTACCAGGACGTGTTCGCGTTTTTCGTGCTGATCACCGTGCTCATCTTCCGGCCATCCGGATTGCTCGGTGAGCGGGTGGGCGATCGGGCCTGATGGCGGATTTTCTGACCCGGCTCAAGCAACATCCCGCGGCCCTCTGGGTCGGCTTTGCACTGATCGGCGCAGCGCTCGCGATGCTGCCGTTCATCGTGGGCATGCATGGCCAGACCTGGGTGCGCGTGGTGAACAGCGCGCTCCTTTACGTGATGCTTGCGCTGGGCCTCAACATCGTCGTCGGCTTCGCCGGGCTGCTCGACCTCGGCTATATCGCGTTCTACGCCGTCGGCGCCTATTCCTATGCGCTGCTGGCAAGCCCCCACTTCGGCCTGCATCTGCCCTTCTGGATCATCTTGCCGATCGGCTTTCTGGTCGCGTGCCTGTTCGGTGTCCTGCTGGGCGCGCCGGTGCTCAAGCTCCGCGGCGACTATCTGGCCATCGTCACGCTCGGCTTCGGCGAAATCGTCCGCATCTTCATCAACAACCTCAACGAGCCGGTCAACATCACCAACGGCCCCCAGGGCATCACGCTGATCGATCCGGTCCGCCTCGGATCCATCTCATTCTCCGGGACCCACCAGTTCGCGGGCCTCGATTTCACGAGTCCGGTAAAGTATTACTATCTGCTGCTCGCGCTCGTCCTGGTGATCATCGTCATCAACGTCCGCCTGCAGGACTCGCGCATCGGCCGAGCATGGGAGGCGATCCGCGAGGACGAGATCGCCGCTCAGGCGATGGGCATCAACCTGCGCAACATGAAGCTGCTCGCCTTTGCGATGGGAGCGAGCTTCGGCGGCGTCGCCGGCGGAATGTTTTCCGCGATCCAGGGGTTTATCAGCCCGGAGAGCTTCGGTCTGTTCGAGTCGATCATCGTGCTCGCTATGGTGGTGCTCGGGGGAATGGGCAACATTCCGGGCGTCATTCTCGGCGCCGTGCTGCTGTCGATATTTCCCGAGGCGCTGCGTTACATGGCGCCGCTCCAGAAGGCGGCGTTCGGTCACGAGATCATCGATCCGGAGGCCGCACGCCTGCTGATCTTCGGTCTCGCGATGATTCTCATTATGCTGTTCCGGCCCGCGGGGCTCCTGCCCTCCGAGGTGCGCAGGCGCGAACTCGCGACGGAGCGCGCGACATGAGTGCATTGCTCCAGGCCGATCGAATTACCAAGCATTTCGGCGGACTGCAGGCACTCGACGAGGTAAGTTTCTCGATCGAGCGGGGCGAAATATACGGGTTGATCGGACCGAACGGGGCCGGCAAGACGACGCTCTTCAACTGCCTGACCGGGCTTTATGTGCCCGAAGAGGGCGAGTTCCGCTTCGATGGCACGCCGCTCGACGGGTTGAAGCCGAACGAGGTCGCCGAGCGCGGAATCGCGCGTACATTTCAAAACATCCGCCTTTTCGGCAACCTGTCTGCGCTGGAAAACGTGATGATCGGGCGGCACGTGCGTACTTCCGCCGGCGTGATGGGCGCGATCCTGCGCAATGCGCGAACGCGCGCCGAGGAGCGCGCAATCGAGCGACGCGCGCTCGAGTTGCTCGACTATGTGGGAATTCGGGCTCACGCGAACGACATCGCGAAGGCCCTTTCCTATGGCGACCAGCGCCGTCTCGAGATCGCGCGCGCGCTGGCCACCGAGCCGAAACTGCTCGCGCTCGACGAACCCGCCGCGGGCATGAACCCGGTCGAGACCCAAGCGCTGCGCGGCCTGCTGGACCGGGTACGCTCGGACGGTGTCACCATCCTGTTGATCGAACACGACGTGAAGCTCGTCATGGGCCTTTGCGACCGCGTGCTGGTGCTCGACTACGGGCGCAACATCGCAGAGGGTCCGCCGGCCGAAGTGCAGCGCGATCCCAGCGTCATCGAAGCTTATCTGGGCGGACCGCTTACCCAGGAAGCCGCCGCGTGAGTTTGCTCGAACTCTCCGGGCTGGAGGTCGCGTACGGCGGCATCAAGGCCGTGAAAGGCATCGATCTCGTGGTCGAGAAGGGTGAGTTGGTGTGTCTCATCGGCGCGAACGGCGCCGGGAAGACGACCACGTTGAAGGCGATCTGCGGACTGTCGCCGACGCGCGGCGGAACGGTGCGCTATGACGGCCACGAAATCACCGGCACGCCCTCCTACCAACTCGTCGAGCGCGGCCTCGCGATGGTCCCCGAGGGCCGCGGAGTGTTTCGCCAGCTGACAGTCGCCGAGAATCTCGCAATGGGCGCGTACGTGCGCAAGGACCGGGGAGCGGTGCAGCGCGATCTCGAGCATGTCTACAAGCTTTTTCCGCGTCTCGCCGAGCGGCACAGCCAGTCGGGCGGCACGTTGTCGGGCGGCGAGCAGCAGATGCTTGCCATCGGGCGCGCCATGATGAGCCGCCCGAAACTCCTGTTGCTCGACGAGCCCAGCATGGGCCTTGCGCCGCTGCTCGTGCAGAAAATCTTCGAAACGGTGCGCAAAATTTCGCTCGAGGGCGTGACCGTTCTCCTGATCGAGCAGAACGCGCGGCTTGCACTGGAGGTCGCGAACCGCGGGTACGTCATGGAAACCGGCACGATCACCCTTTCCGGGCCCGCCGCCGACTTGCTCGCGAACCCGAAAGTACGCGAGGCCTACCTGGGAGAAACGGCATGAGCGGATCTGCGACGGTCCCGATTCAGATCCGCATGGGTGGCTACGGTCCGCCCACCACCACGCACAGCCGGGCGTTGAAGATGATCGGCGACCGGCTCGTCGCCGAGTTCGGCGATGCGGTGGACATTAAATACATCTGGAACGTCATGGATCTCGGCTATAAGGGCGAGGACGTACTCTGGATGGTCGAGCATGGGATCCTGACACTCGCCTACCAGTCGACGAGCTACCTGACAAGCCGCGTGCCGGAGCTCGGCCTCGTGGATCTGCCTTTTCTGTTCGATGATCTCGAACATGCACGCACGGCCATGGACGGCAAGCTGGGGGACTATCTCAGCGAGCGGATCGAGGCTCGCATCGGCTACCGGATGCTCGGGTATCTCGAGAACGGCTACCGGCACCTCTCGAACCGGCTCCGGCCCGTTCTCGCGCCCACCGATCTCGCGGGGATGCGCATCCGGATGCTGCCGAGCGAGGTGCACTGCCGGACGTTCGAGCTGCTCGGTGCGATCCCGGTCCCCTGCGATCTGAAGCAGGCCATCGCCGATATCGCTTCCGGCGCCGTCGATGCGCAGGAGAATCCACTCGCCAACACGGTGACCTACGGCGTGCACACACTGCACCGCTTCCACACACTGACCAGCCACTTCTACCTGTCGCGCGGAATCTACGCGAATCGTGCCGCCGTCGACGGCTGGCCGGCTGAGTTGCGCGATGCGATGCGTGCGGCAACCCGGGAGGCAGTCAGCCACCAGCGTAGGCTCGCCGTGGAAGAGGAAGTGATCGCGCGGCGGGAAATCGAGCGCACGGATTGCGAGATCGTCGAGCTCTCCGCGCGGGAACGCGAAGCGTTCGTGCAGACGGTGCGGCCCATGCATGACCAGGCGCGCAGCCGGTTCGGTGAGACGGTCTACGCGCTCGCGCGATAGCCGGCGCGAAGGAGACTTGGGGAGGCGTTCGCATGTACCTGCCGGAGCATTTCAGGGAATCGCGCGTCGAGGTGATGCACGCGCTGATCCGCGAGCAACCGTTGGCGGTACTCGTGACGCTCGGATCGGACGGGCTGAATGCCAACCATATTCCCATCGAGATCGATCCCGAGCCGACGCCCTTCGGAACCCTGCGCGGGCACGTCGCCCGGGCCAATCCCGTCTGGCGCGATTACGCGGCCGATATCGAAACGCTGGTCGTGTTTCAGGGACCGGCGAGTTACGTCACCCCTGCGTGGTATCCGACGAAACGGGAGACCGGGAAAGTCGTGCCGACCTACAACTACGTGGTGGTGCACGCTTATGGCCCGATGCGCATCGTCGAGGATGCGGCGTGGCTGCGGAACCTGGTGGAACGGCTCACGGGCAAATTCGAGGCAACCCGCACCGCGCCCTGGCAGGTCAGCGATGCGCCGGCGAGCTACATCGACGCGCAGCTCCGCGCAATAGTCGGAATCGAAATACCGATTGCGCGACTGCTCGGAAAATGGAAGGCAAGCCAGAATAGATCCGTGCCGGACCGGGCGGGTGTCGTGCAGGGACTGCGCGCAGCAGACGGCCCCGATGCGGACGCGCTCGCGCGGCTGGTGGGGCAGTCGCTCGAATCGTGACGCGCACGCTCTTGCCAGGGGCGGCAATGCATTGCATCGGCCGCCTCGGCAAGTGACCGGCGTCCCAGGCACTCATGGAGGATCCGATCATCGCAGCCTCGATCATTGCCTTCGCGTTCCTGCTTGCCGGCGTGGTGAAGGGCGTTGTCGGGATGGGGCTGCCTACGGTCGCGATCGGCATTCTTGGCATCGTCATGGCACCGGTTCAGGCCGCCGCGCTCCTGATCGTCCCGTCGTTGGTAACGAACATCTGGCAGCTCCTAGCCGGACCGAATCTCGCTGCGCCAGTCGGGCGATTCGCGACGCTGCTGTTCGGCGTATGCCTCGGGACGGCCTTCGGGATCGGCCTCCTTACAGGTGGGGCGACTGCGCTCGCATCGGCGGCGCTCGGTACGGTGCTCGCGGTTTATGGCGTCATTGGATTGATCTCGGTTCGCTTCAGCGTGGCGCCGGATGCGGAGCGCTGGCTCTCGCCGATCATCGGAGTGCTCACAGGCGTCCTGGCCGGGGCAACGGGCGTATTCGCGATTCCGGCGGTCCCCTACTTCGGCGCGCTGGGATTGGAGAAAGAGGCACTCATCCAGACGCTCGGGCTCTTTTTCACCGTGTGCACGGTGGCACTGGCCGTCGGCCTCATGGCGCACGGTCAATTTTCATCCTCGGCCGCCACCAGTTCGCTGTTGGCGTTGATTCCCGCGGTCGGCGGTATGCTCCTCGGTCAAAAGATCAGGAACCGGCTCAAGCCCCAGGTGTTTCGTCGCTGGTTCTGCATCGGACTCGTCATTCTGGGCACCTACATGGCTTGGCGCGCGCTTCTCAGAGCCTATGCATGATTCCTGGTCCTGGATCGCGCGCGTCGAAAGATTCCCATCGGGGGCGCGGATAATGGCGAATCGGGCTGATGGAGTGCGTGGGCATGCCGGAAGCGAAGACCTGTCCACATTGCGAGATCGTCCTCCAGCCCGATGAGGTTCCGCGCTCCCTGACCGCCGGACGGTTTATTGCCGCGGACCTCTTGTTCTGGTTCACCGTCGCACTGTTTCTTGCGTTTCTCTGGTCGCCCCGCGCGGAAGGTGAGCTCTACGCGTTCCTGGGCGCCGTCGCGCTCGTCGTCTGGGCGCTCCTGCGGTCGCGGCAGCGTGCGGATCGAATCAATTTTTCCGAACGCGGACGGTATCGATGCGAGCAATGCGGTCTGCAGTTCGAAGGCGATCGCCTGCGAGAAGTGCCACCGCGTTGATGCTCGCACCGCGAGATTCGAGTGCCCGCGTGCGCATCTCCCCTATACTCCCGCCCTTTGGCGACGGGAGAGGACGCCATCAGCGCCCCGGGCATTTGAATGAAGAAGAAGCCGTCAACGTCTCGCCACGGCTAGCGCGATACCGATGCGAAGCTACGATCTTGCGCGACTGCTCGCGCTGGCGGCGATGTGGTCGCTGCAATACCTCTTCATGCGCGTAGCCGTGCCCGCACTGGGCTTCGGACTCGTCGCGGAGCTGCGCGCACTGTCTGCGGCGCTCTTTCTGCTGCCCGCCGCGATCGTGCTCGGGCAGCGTGCCCGGCTTTACGCACACGGCCGGGTCTACTTCCGCGTCAGCGTGGTCAACAACGTCCTGCCCTTCATCTGCTTCGCCTTCGCCGCTGCTTCGCTTCCGGCGGGGTATCTGTCGATCATCAACGGCACCGTGCCAATGTGGACTGCGCTCTTTGCCTCGTGGCTGCTGCGCGAACCGCTCGGCGGGCGGCGCATCGTGGGTTTTGCGCTGGGACTTGCGGGCGTCGCGCTGATCGTCCAGCTTGGTCCCGTGGCGCTCGATGCGCGGATCGTTCTCGCTGCCCTGGTCGGCCTGCTCGGCGCCGCGTTCTGGGGCTGGGGCGGAGTGATGATCAAGCAGTACACCGGCGAGATCCCGGCGATTGCCCTTGCCGCCGGGTCAATCAGCTTTTCGGCGCTTCTGCTCTCGCCCGCCTGGGTGGAAGCGACGACGGCGACGTGGACGCTCGGCGCCGCGGCATCCGCGATTGCGCTTGGCGTCGTATGCAGCGGCATTGCCTACCTCGCATTCTTCACACTGGTCCGCGATATCGGGCCGTCACGTACCCTGTCCGTCACTTTCCTCATCCCGGTGCTGGGGGTGTTATGGGGCTGGCTTCTGCTCGACGAGGCGGTGACGGTCTCGATGATCGTCGGCGGGGTGATGGTCATGGCAGCGCTGGGATTGGTGATGCGCCGCTAGAATAGGGGCCGAACCGCACCGGAATCATGCGCATGGAGGCCGCAATGCAGTCCGCGAAACGTTTTCCGCTCAACGCCTGGTATGCGGCGGCCTGGTCGCACGAGGTGGGCCGGCGCGAGATCCTGGCGCGTACCGTCTGCAATCGAAAAATCGCGTTGTGGCGGAAGATCGATGGCACGGCCGCCGCGCTCGAGGACGCATGCTGGCATCGCCTGCTGCCGCTGTCGATGGGCCGGCTCGAGGAGGATCAGGTCGTGTGCCGCTACCATGGCCTCGCCTTCGACGCGACGGGCCGATGCACCCACATGCCCTCGGTCCCCAAGATCAACCCGTCAGCCTGCGTGCGTGCCTATCCGGTGATCGACAAGCATCGCTACGTGTGGGTATGGCCTGGAGATCCAGCGCTTGCAGATCCCGCACTGGTCCCGGACATGCACTGGAGCGACGATCCCGACTGGGCGGGCGACGGCGACACCCTTTTTCTCGCGTGCGACTATCGCCTCATCATCGACAACCTGATGGACCTCACGCACGAGACGTTCGTGCACACGACGAGCATCGGCCATCGGGCGATCGTCGCGGCACAACCGACGACGACGCACGATGAGCGCTTCGTGACAGTCACGCGCTGGATGATGGATATCGATGCGCCGCCCTTCTGGCGTGCCCAGCTCGGCAAGCCGGGCAATGTCGACCGGTGGCAGATCATTCGCTTCGAGCCGCCATCGACCATCGTCCTCGACGTCGGAGTGGCGCTTGCGGGAACCGGAGCTGTGGACGGCAAACGTAGCCAAGGGGTCAACAATCGGGTGCTGAATACGATCACGCCCGGGACAGACGGGACCTGCATGTACTTCTGGTCGCTGCTGCGGAACTACCGTCTGCGCGACCAGTCGCTGACGACGCAGCTGCGAAATGCGAACGCAATGATCTTCGAGGAGGACCGTGAGGTCGTTGAAGCCCAGCAGCGGTCGATCGATGCCCTGCCCGACCATGCGCTGCGCAATCTCAACATCGACGCGGGATCGGTCTGGGCCCGCCGGAGCATCGAGGAGATGATCGAACGCGAGTCGCCGCCGGAACAGGCGGGCGAAGCGCAGGGAATCGCAACCCATGTCGGACGCTGAAGAGACACCATGGATCTGAAAATCAAGGGCCGGCTTGCGCTCGTCACCGGATCCACCCAGGGAATTGGCCGGGCCATCGCGGAGACGCTCGTTGCCGAAGGCGCGCGCGTCATCGTCAACGGTCGCGATGCAATGCGGTTGAACGGCACCGTGAGCGCGTTGGCGCGCGTGGGCGAAGCGCACGGAGTCGCGGCGGATCTTTCCACCGCGACCGGAGCGAGCAAGCTTGTGGACGCGGTCGCGGCCATCGGCGAAGTCGACATCCTGGTCAATAACGTCGGCTTTTTCGAGGTGCGCGAATTCGGTGATCTCTCCGACCGGCACTGGCTCGACATTTTCGAGCTCAACGTGATGAGCGGCGTGCGCCTGGCGCGCGCACTGCTGCCGGGGATGCTGCGCCGCGACTGGGGGCGGATCGTGTTCATCGGCAGCGACCAGAGTGCCAAGCCCAATCCCGGCATGGCGCACTACGCGATGTCGAAGGCAGCGCAGGTCTCCGTTGCGCGCAGTCTTGCCGAGCTCACCCGGGGAACCCGCGTGACGGTGAACAGCGCGCTGGTCGCACCGACTTGGTCGGAGGGCGTCGAGATCTTCCTGTCGAAGATCGCGCCGGATCAGGGCAAGAGCGTCGACGCGATGCGCATCGCCTACTTCGAGGAAGGACCCGGAATGTCGTCGCTGCTCCAGCGGTGGGCCACACCCGCGGAAATCGCGGCTCAGATTGCTTTCCTGTGCTCGGAGCAGGCCTCGGCGATCAACGGCGCTGCCCAGCGCGTGGACGGCGGCATCATCCGCTCGCTCTTCTAGGGGACTAGCGGACTAGGGGGCCAGGGGGCGCCGGCCGCTCGCGGCGAGGCGAGGCGAATTTTCCCTTCAGCCGTGCTTCGGCTTGGCCAGGTCCGCTTGGGTCGTGAACGAGTCCGCGTAGAATTCGTCCACCGGCAAGGCGCGCTCATGGATGAAGTCGCGCTTCGCAGCCTCGACCATCACTGGCACGCCGCAGGCGTAGACCTGGTGGCCGGACAGGTTTTCGAAATCTTCCATCACGGCGCGATGGACGAAGCCGGTGCGGCCCGTCCACTTGTCCGCGGGGAGCGCCTCGGAGATCACGGGCACGAACCGGAAGTCTGCGTGCTCGGAATCCCACTGATGCGCGAGATCGGCCATGTAAAGATCCTTCGGCCGTCGTCCGCCCCAGTAGAGCACCATGCCGCGATCGTTCTCTTTTCTGAAAGCGTCCTCGATGATCGCCTTGATCGGCGCGAACCCCGTCCCGCTCGCCACAAAGACGATCGGCTTGTCTCCCGGCTGGAGGAAGAACGACCCGAGCGGTCCCTCGAAGCGCATGATGTCGCGCTCTTTCAGTGTCGTGAAAACGTGATCGGTGAAGTTGCCGCCCGGTACGTGCCGCACGTGAAGTTGCAGGAATTCGTCGTCGTGCGGCGGGTTCGCCATCGAGAAGCTCCGGCGCTCGCCGCCCTTGAGCAGGAAATCGATGTATTGCCCGGCGAGGAACTGCAGCCGTTCGGTTGCGGGCAGCTTGAGAGACAGGATCGCCACATCTTCCGTCGGCCGCTCGATCCGGTGCACCCGGCAGGGCAGTTTCTTGACGACGATGTCCTTCACGGCGCCGATCGCACGCGCCTCGATGACCACGTCCGAGTGCGGCCGAGCCTGGCAGAAGAGCGCGTACCCTGCGGCGCGCTCGTCGTCCGATAGCGCACTCGAATGGTACTTTCCGTAGTCGATCTCCCCCGCGAGCAGCTTCCCCTTGCAGGAGCCGCATGCGCCGTCACGGCAGCCGTAGGGAAGATGGAAGCCCTCGTTGAGAGCCGCCTGGAGGATCGTTTCGCCGTCCGGCACCGCGAAGGTATGGCCGCTCGGCTGCACTGTCACCTGGTGAGGCATGCCGCTTTTTCCTTGCCACGACGGAGTTAGAATCCCCGCGTGAAAACGTTGTTGATCGTGGGCTTCGGTGATGTGGCGCAACGTGCCATGCCGCAGCTCCTGGCGCACTACCAAGTCCACGCACTCGTGCGTACCGCTGACGCCGCCGTTCATGCAGTCGCGCTTGGCGCGATGCCGGTTGTCGGCGACCTGGACCGGCCCGAAACGCTTGCCTCGCTTGCGGGGGCCGCCGAGTGCGTGCTGCATCTCGCTCCGCCCGACGCGCACG
>JAABRB010000591.1 GCA_011391185.1 Betaproteobacteria bacterium | reverse complement strand
GAGACCGCCCATCCGGGGCTTGTATGGGTGCGGGCGTTCGCCGAAGCAGCAATGGTGGGCGCGCTGGCCGACTGGTTCGCCGTCACGGCGCTTTTTCGCCACCCGCTCGGACTGCCGATCCCGCACACGGCGATCGTGCCTCGCAACAAGGACCGCATCGGCAGGAATCTCGCCGAGTTCGTCGAGCGCAATTTTCTCGCTCCAGGAGTCGTGCGGGAGAAGATCGCGGAAGTCGATTTCGTCGGAGCCGTCGCGCGGTGGATCGGCGCGGCCGACCGGCCGCGCAAGCTCGCCGAGCGCATCGGCGACCGGCTGCCGGATCTGCTCGGAGAGCTCGAGGCCGGCGAGGTGCGCCGCTACATCCAGGGGAGCGTCGACGAGTGGCTGCGCGGCGCGGACCTTGCACGCCTCGCGGGCGAGCTGCTCGCGGCCGTCACGGCCACCGGCCGCCACCGGCCGATCGTCGACAAGCTGGTCGACGAGCTGGCGGTGCTGCTCGCCGAGTACGAGCCCTCGATACGCGACCAGGTCCGCGAGAAGACCGCCTGGTACTGGCGCAGCGTCGCGCTGGACGTGGCGGTCTCGGACCGGATCATTTCCGCGGCGGAGGCGGTGATCGCGGAGATGGCGCGCGACCCGGAGCATCCGTGGCGCCAGAAGTTCGATGCGGCGCTGGTCGGGCTCGCCGAGGACCTCAAGCACTCGGAGGAATACCGGCAGCGGCTCGAGGCCGTGAAGGTCGAGTTCGTCACCCATCCGGCACTGCAGGAATACATCAGTGGCGTGTGGGACGCGGTCATCTCGGCGCTGCGCGCCGACATTGCCCGCGACGACTCACTCGTGGTCGCCCAGATCGAACGCGGGATCGCGGGCTTCGCCGAAGCGATGCGTCACGACGCGGCCGCACGCGCGCCGCTCAACCGCTGGCTGCGCGGGGTGATCTTGCGCGTCGCCGAGGCGCAGCGCGCGGAGATCGGCCGGCTCATCAGCGACACGGTCGCGCGCTGGGACACCAGGACATTCACCGAGCGCATCGAATCGTACGTCGGCGACGACTTGCAGTACGTTCGCATCAACGGCACGGTGATCGGCGGTCTGGTCGGTCTTGTCCTCCATGCCACTTCACGCGCGATGGGCTGAGCGAGGCACGCTAGAAAAAGAGCCGGGGCAGAAAAAGGCTGATCAGCGGAAATGCGATCAGCAACGCAAGTCGGACGAAGTCCGCAAAAATGAACGGCACGACTCCCCGGAACATGGTGCCGAGCGGAATCTCGGGCAGCAGGGTGCGCAGCACGAAAACATTCATTCCCACGGGCGGCGTGATCAGGCTGATCTCGACGACGGTGACCACCACGATCCCGAACCACACGGGATCGAGCCCGAGATGGGCGACCAACGGAAAGAAGAGCGGCACCGTGAGCAGGATCATCGACAGGCTCTCGAGCATGCAGCCGAGAACGATATAGATCACGCACATCGCAATCACGACCAGGACAGGGTGGAGTTCGAACTGGCCGACGAACGTCCGCAAATCGGCGGGCATCGTCGTGAAATTGATGAAGTTCGCAAAGATGAGCGCGCCGATCAGGATCACGAACAGCATCGCCGTGGTGCGCGCCGATTCGATCAGCACGGCAAAGAGCGATTCCCACGTGAGGGCGCGGCGCGCGAGCGCAAAGAAAAATCCGCCGGCCGCCCCGACGCCTGCCGCTTCGGTCGGCGTGAACACGCCGCCGTAGATGCCGCCCAGGACGAGCACGAAGAGCGCCACGACGCCCCAGATTTCCTTGAACGCCCGCAGACGCTCCGCCCACGAGGAGTGCTCCCCGGGCGGGCCCGCCCGGGGGTCGCGCCAGGTGGTCCAGGCGACCGCGCCCATGTAACAGGAAATCGCAAGAATGCCGGGCAGGATGCCGGCGGCAAAGAGGCTGCCGATGTTCGTCTCGGTCATGAGCCCGTAGATCACCATGATCACCGAGGGCGGGATCATGATTCCGAGCGTGCCGCCGGCCGCAATCGACCCGGCGGCCAGGCCTTCGGAATAATGAAACTTGCGCATCGAGGGCATCGCGACCTTCGACATGGTCGCCGCGGTGGCGAGACTCGAGCCGCAGATCGCGCTGAATCCGCCGCAGGCAACGATCGTCGACATGGCAAGCCCGCCACGCCAGTGGCCGATCGACGTGTACGCGGCACGGTAGAGCTCCTGGGACATGCCCGCACGCGTGACGAAATTGCCCATCAGGATGAAGAGCGGCACCACTGAAAGGGCATACGAGAACCCGGTCTCGTAGACGACCGCGGTTGCCGATGCGATCGAGGCATTCCAGTTCTTGATCAGGCCGAGGCCGACGAAACCCACGATCGCCATGGAAAACGCGATCGGGAGCCTGAGCAGGGTCAGGACGAACATCGCCGTGAATCCGAGCAGCGCCTCGAGCATCTAGTGTCCCGAATCAGAAATCCGCCGAAGAAAACCGCCCAGTTCGCCGCCAGGCGTTGTTCCGCTCCTTGCCAAGACGGCCAGTCTTGGTTGCGCTTTGGGGGAAGGGAAGGGGTCCCCC
>JAABRB010000590.1 GCA_011391185.1 Betaproteobacteria bacterium | reverse complement strand
ATCAGGGCGGCCCCCGCCTCTTCCACCGCCTTTGCATCGTCGAGCACGGTCTCCGCCGTCGCCTCGGTCTTGCCCTGCACGCGGTAGCCGCCGAGTTGATGCACCGACTGGGGCGTAAGTCCGACGTGCCCGCACACCGGAATGCCGCGTGCGACGAGAAAGCGGATCGTGTCGAGCATCACGCGACCGCCTTCCACCTTGATCATTTGCGCGCCCGCCGCCATCAGCGGCACGGCATTGCGCAACGCCTGCTCCGCAGACTCCTGATACGTGCCGAACGGCATGTCTGCAATGATCAGCGCCTGCGTGGAACCGCGCGCGACACAGTGCGTGTGGTAAATCATGTCGCCGAGCGTCACCGGGAGCGTGCTGTCGTGCCCCTGCACGACCATGCCCAGTGAGTCTCCGACCAGCAGCATCTCGACACCTGCCGCCTCGCTCAGGGCCGCGAAGCTCGAGTCGTAAGCGGTCAGCATGACGATCTTTTCGTCACGCGAACGCATCTTCCTGAAATGCTCCATCGACAATCGCATGACTACTCGCCTTGTCAGAAATCAAACCCGGGCTCTTCAGAAGCCGTACGGTTCGTGGCCGAAACCCCGCTTCCCGCTCGGCAGCGCCAATCTTCTGCAGGCGCGGATCGCACTCCGGTGCCGTACGGGAGCCCTATGATAGTAGTCATTCCGCAGCGCAGCACGTTGACCCATCGAGCCCAGGGCCGTAGAATCTCGCCCCTGTTCCCCGATAGCTCAGTTGGTAGAGCGACGGACTGTTAATCCGCAGGTCGTAGGTTCGAGCCCTACTCGGGGAGCCACTTCTAGTCCATGTGGGTCGACCGCGTGATCCGGCGCCAGAGAACAGGCCCGACGGTGTCCGCCTGCACGCGCAAATCGCGCACCCGCCGCCGGGAGGCAGGCGACGGCGCTCGGGCGATCAGCTCGTCCCACGTATCTTCCACGGCAGCACTCAACCTGGCCAGATCGACCTGCGCGGCCCGGGTCAGATAGGACATGACCTCGCCGAGGTGGCCATACATCATGGCGTGAGCCAGTCGCCGACCTCCCGTGGCGAAGTCCGGCATGTGCTGCCACGTTCCGGGCGCGAGCCGCACCCCGTTCGCTCGCGCGACCGGGCGGATCCGGCCGGGATCGAGGATCGTGCTGTCGAGGTCGCGCAGGATCATGCGAGTTGGCATACCGTCCCGCAGCGCGACGTACACGTTCTGCAAGTGAGGCTCGAAGGCCATGCCCCAGCGCGCATAAAAGTCGACCACGCCGCGCATGAGCACACGGCAGTAGACGCGGAAGAATGCGTACGCGCGCTCCGGGCGGCGGAGGTCCAACAGCGTGCGCGCCTGCCGCGGCCCGCACCAGAGGTTCAGCGCCGGGACCACGATCTCCCCGGCGCGCCGGCGCACCGGCGCGCGGACGATCACGGCGAGGTGCATGCCAATGAGCGAATCGGCGTGGGCGATTGACGCCACGTCGCACTGGAAGTCCAGAGTGCTCTCTCCGCTGGCCCGCAGGAGGATGCGGGCCAGCGCCGAAAACGCGGTTGCGTTCGCGCGATTCAAGGGGTAGAGCAGGCGGTCCTCCCCCGTCAGTGTGACGGCGACCGGCAGCTTGACGTCGAAGCCGGTGCGCAGAATCCGGCACGTCCGCTGCGACGCGAGGGGGATCGCCTTGAGGCGCAGATCGAGCACCGCGATCCACCTCCGTTTCAGCAACTCGCGCACGACCGGCGAGAGCTCGAGTTGCCAGGGGTGCAGCGGGATCACGACGTCGGCGTTCCGCGGGAGGGACAGGCCGGTCCACGCGCGAAAACACGTCCGATGATTCGCGTACGCCGTGGAATCGAAGCGGCACGGCCGAACGGCGACCAGCGTCAGGTCGATCGCCTCTCGGCAGAGGTTTGAGCACTCAACCACCTGCTGGACCGACGGCCCGAGCCGGAGCGCCGGGAACGGATAGTAATGGTGGCCCTCGTACACGGGCTCGATGGCCTGCGCGCTGGCGTCGAGCCGCTGGCCGATGAGACGGTTGAGCACGAGATTGGCGAAGCTGATGTCGAAATCCGCGACGAGCCGATCGAAATGCTGGGCGAGCACCGAGGGCTCCAGGCAAGGGCGAAGGGCGTTCAGGAAGGCCCGGGTGCTGCGCAGCCGGCGCGGCCTGCCCGCGACGATCGCCCACGGAAATCCGGTCAGCTCGAGGCGCCGAAAGGGGAGCGGGCCACTGACCGGCGCCCGCAGCATCGGCTCGCGGCCGAGTTCGAGGAACCATCGGCCGGCGTCGCCCTGCCGCAACGCCGCGTGCGGCGCGTGGCCTTCCCGGTAGATCCCTTGGAGCAGCCGCGACACCGCGACGAGAAACGCGGCCTCGTAGGCGCGTGCGAGCTTCGCCGGGCCGATGCGGCGCCCGCCGGCCCACCGTCTCACAGCCCGGAGCGTCACGTTGCGCTGGACGCCGCGACGATCAGACAGACTCGAAGACGTTTCTTCCGAGGTCTTGATTTGTGATCGCGTTGAAGTCGCTCATCCGCTCTTGCATGAGCCGCTTCACCACGCCG
>JAABRB010000589.1 GCA_011391185.1 Betaproteobacteria bacterium | reverse complement strand
GCACGTTGCGCGCTTCGGCAACGAACATGCGCGCCTCGCGATCGAGGTCTGCGTCCAGGGTCGCGGCGCGGAACGGGCGTTGCGGCAGGCGCGGGCAACCCGCCGCCATGCAGTTCAGCGCGAAGTGCACGCGCGCGTCGCCGAGCGGCCGGATCACGTCGTTCTCGTAGCGATAGAGCGACATGGCCTCGCCTCCCACCACGACCTGGCGAAGCCAGAAGAACCGCACCAGCCCGTAGTCGGAAAGCGAGCCGGGAACCCCCGCTTCGAGCACGCTGTACATGGCGAGCGCGTTGTAGGCGTTCAGGTGGAAGGCGATTACGTCGGTCCGGCCAGCGAACAGCTCGGGACGGTTGTTCGGGCCGTTCGCGTAGACCCACGCGACATACCGATCGAGATCGACGCGTTCCCGGGCGAGGGCGCCGAAGTCCACGCGGCCCGCATCGTCGACGAACCGTGACAGCACGCGCGCCCAGGACGCCTCGGCCGCCGGCCGGGAAACCGGCTCGGCTGACGGCGCCGGGACCAGCTGCGCACAGGCCGCGAGCGATGCGATGGCCAGCGCCGCGAGAACGGTTTTCATTGGACGGCCCCGATCCGGAGCTTGGCGCGCCCGCGGGCCGTCTTGCGGGTCAGCACAGGCGTGCATGGCAGGTGCGGCGAGTCCTGTAGCCGCCCGCTCACCGGATTCCACCACCGCACTGCATTCGGTTCGCTTACCGGCGCGGGCGCGAGCAGGTGCGCATCGCGTTGCGCGTTGTGCAGGCACATGGAAATCGGCTCGTCGCCGCTCGCCACCATGAAAGTACATGCGTCGACGCGGTCGTGCTCGAGCTCGCACGCATTCATGAAATCGTGAATGAAGAACGAGAGCTTGTGGGCTCGGCCCCGGCCTGCGAGGAGATCGCCTCTCATGCGCCAGAGTTTGCCTGCCGACCAGACGAGCGCGGGAAGAACGAGGCGCGGTGTGCGCAGGATCCTGAGGGCCAACGCCGTGGCCGTGCGCCAGGGCGCGGCGCGCTCGATGCGCAGATCGACGCTTGCCTCGAGCACGCGACGGGCGAATCCCGAATCGTCGAGCAAGTCATGGGCGCGGCCGTTCGCAACCAGTGTCATCGCGTAGCGATTGCAGTGCGGGTGTCCGAAATCGAAAGCATCGAACCGGATGGGCGCGCCGGTGCCCGCGCGGATGCGCTCGATCACCGCGTCCCGATGGAGGCCGGTACCGCGGCGCCCGAGAACGCCGCGACCGGTGTCCGCCTGGAGCTGGAACGAGGCGAGCCGCACGACGTCCGCATGGACGACGAAGAACCGCGCGACGCCTTCGATCTCATCGAGGTTGCCGTCGAACACGGAGGTGTTGAAGTACACGGCCAGCGGCAGGCCGCGCGCGCGCTCGATGTACTCGGCACGGATCTCGTTCAGCTCCGCCTCGGAGCGAAAGCCCTTGCGCTGTTGCGTCATGTCGACGTGAAAGGCGACATCGACCAGACCGGCGTCGCTGAGCGACTCGAGCAGCGGGCGCGTGGCGCGAATGCCGTTCGTGAAGAGCGCCGGGCGCAACTCGAGTGCGCGTGCGCGCCGGACCACGGCGACGAGCTCGTCGCGGGTGCGCAAAGTCGGCTCGCCACCCGTGATCTGGATGTCCACGCCCGGACCGTAGCAGTCACGGACGGCTTGCAGGCGCCGGAAGATTTCCTCGAGCGGGAGATCGTGCAGCGCCTCGGAGCTCTCGGACAGGTAGCAGAGCGTGCAGTCGAGATTGCAGCGTTGCGTCACCTCCAGTGCCACGCAACCGACGGCCCAGCGCCGCCCCATGTGCTGTCCGTCGTGCCAGAGGCCCAGCTCACGCATGCGCGCTCGTGCGGCTTCCCGGGTGTCGACGCGCGTCCGAACGGGCACGGGCCGCAATGCCGGGTCGATCTGGCGCGCAGACATGGCAGGCAGTACGGCGCCACGGAGGGATCGGATGCAAGTGCGCGTCGGCAGCACGGGGATCGGCGGCATGACTCGCGCAATGCGCGCGATAATGAGGTGACCTACCGGATGGCCAATGGACACCCGCACGTATTCCGCTGAACAGTACCTTGTCAAAGCCGAGCCGTACTACGAGCCGGTGGGCGGGGAGGTGCGGCTTTTCGAGGCTGCGCACGCGTGCCTCATTCCGGTTCTTCTCAAGGGGCCGACCGGTTGCGGCAAGACGCGCTTCATGGAATACATGGCCTGGCGGCTCGCGCGACCGCTCGTGACGGTCTCCTGCCACGACGATCTCACCGCCTCGGACCTCGTCGGACGCTACCTCATCGTCGGTGCCGAGACGGTGTGGGTCGACGGTCCGCTTGCGCTGGCGGTGCGTCTCGGGGCGATCTGCTACCTCGACGAGATCGTCGCGGCGCGCAAGGACACGACGGTGGTGATTCACCCGCTCGCGGACGACCGCCGGATCCTGCCGATCGAGAAGACCGGCGAGGTGCTGCGTGCCCCGCCCGAGTTCCTGCTGGCGCTGTCCTGTACGACGAATGGGACTTCGCCCGCAAGCACTATCGGCGCCGCTGGTGCGCGTTGCGCATCCGCGATATTCACC
>JAABRB010000588.1 GCA_011391185.1 Betaproteobacteria bacterium | reverse complement strand
CTGCGAACGGATCGCCGCCAGATGAGCGCCGCGCGCGATGAAGACGACATCTTCCCCGCCGCGTGCGAGATGCGCACCGAAATAGCCGCCGACACCGCCCGTTCCGTAGATCGCAATGCGCATGGGTGGCTCGCGAAACCTCTCACGGGGATCGTTGCTCGACGAAGGTTAATACAGTCTCCGTGAAAGCGCTCGGTGAGGTGACCGGCCAGTGATGACGTTCGTTTGGGACGACGAGGAGCGTCGCGACGGGAAGACAGCGCTTGGCGCCTTTGGCCGGGACGCTGAAGAAGACGGGAGATCGCTCGCCCACTGCCATGGCCACCGGCATCTTGAGCCGGGAGAGCTGGTCGCATGTGATCGCGGGCGGAGGGGGCGCCGCGAAGGTGTGGATCGCGGCAAGCCGAGCGTTGCGCGTGGCGATTCCGTTTCGGCACTCGCTCTCTGGAGCAGGCGAGACAGTACGCGTACGGAGTTTGCCGGCTGCTGGAGTCCGATCCCGCGCTGGTGGGTGAGCCGGGAACGTCGTATCAGGGGAAGCTCGTGTTTCCCCGGGGCTATGGGGTCGTGCTCGCGATTATTTCCCGCAAGGCGTTCGCGGGGACGGATATCGTCCGGGTGCATTCCCGCTGCGGGTGGCATAATCGTCGCCCATCATGGCCAGCGTTCTCGACTCCCACGTCGCCGAGATTCCGGCGCTATGCCGCCGCTACGGCGTCGCGCGGCTGGAGCTGTTCGGCTCCGCGGCGGGCGATGCGTTCGATCCGCAGCGCAGCGACCTCGATTTCCTGGTGGAATTCGACGCCGATTCGTCGCGCCTCTTCGACCGCTATTTCGGACTGAAAGAGTCGCTGGAGGCGCTGTACGGCCGGCCGGTCGACCTGGTGACGGCCGGCTCGCTGCAGAATCCCTACTTTATCGAGGCGGTCAACAAGACGCGGCGGGTCGTCTATGCAGCCGAAGACGCCCAAGCTGCTTGAGGACGTCCGGGACGCCGCGGCCTTCATTCGCGAGGTCACGGCCGGCAAGACGCTGGAGCACTACCGGCGCGAGCGGCTGCTGAGGCAGGCGATCGAGCGCAATTTCGAGATCATTGGCGAGGCCATGAACAGGCTCGCCCTGCATGATCCCGGCACCGCAGGCCGCATCACCAAGCACCGGCGTATCGTCGACTTCCGCAACGTGCTGGCGCACGGATACGACCTGATCGACCACCGGATCGTCTGGAGCACGATCGACGAGGAAGTGCCGGTGCTGCTGGGCGAAGTCGAGGCGCTGCTGCGCGAACCGAAGTGACGCGCGCGGCAGGGCATTGCCATGATTCCTGCCGATGATCCTGGGTTGCCGCGCGCGCAGTACGGCGCCGTGCAGGTGGCCAAGGGCCACGATATCGAGCCGGAGTGGCTGAAGCTGGTGGCGCAGATGGTGCATCCCGATACGAACTCGTTGCTGGTGCTCTACGACGACGCGCAAAGCATCAATCGCCGCAAGGCGCGGCTCGGGTTCAGCTTCGCCGAAGTGGGCATTCCGTTCGGGACAACGAGGAGCGTCGCGACGGGGAGCTTGAGCAGCAGGTCGATCTCCGCTCCGGCCGCGGTGCGGAAGAAACACGCCTCTGAACCGCTTGGCGCGGCGGCAATCAGCGACTCGACGCCCAAGCCCTCCCAGCTCCCGCCGGCCACCGGGTGGGCCAGCAGGGCTTCATGGTCGCCGATTCCGAGCAGCGCGTGCGCGAGGCCGCAGTTGCGGATGTAGACCTTGGGTGACTTCACCAGGCGCTTGCGCAAGTTGCCGTGCCATGGCGCGAGGCGGCGCACGAGCAGCAGGTCCACGAGCAGGTCGAGATAGGTCGCGACCGTCTTGCCATCCACGGCCAGGGCGCGGGCGAGCGTCGCCACCACCCCGTCCGCTGCGCGTCCACCCCTCCTCGGAGAGAAGGGGAAGAAGAGAATCCTCCCCTCCTCTCCGAGGAGGGGAGGTTGCGAAGCAACCGGGGTGGTGTTCCAGAGCCCTGATCGAATCCTCAACCACCCCGCCGCCTTCGGCGGCACCCCTCCTTGAAAAGGAGGGGAAGAACAGTTTCCCCTACGCAGCAGTTTCGCACGCGAGCCGCGATCGCCGCGCCGCTCTGCGGGTCTCGACTCCTTGGTCTCGGGGATTGCGGGCGACGACGCCCTAGCGGTCAACCCGGGAACTGCAGCTCGCCGCGTGCGCGCCGTTCCGCCGGCAGCAGGCTGTGGTAGATGAACGCGTGGAGCGGCGTCGCGACGCCCGACTCGCGGCCGAGGCGCACCACCGCGCCGTTCCAGGCTTCGAGCTCCGAGGGTCTGCCGTCCGCGATGTCCCGTTGCAGCGAGGTCGTCGCAGGGTCAGGCATCGAATCGAGAACGGCCAGTGAGCCCGCGACGGCTGCTTCGCCCAGCGCGACGCCGCGCGCGTGTGCCACGGCAAGCACCTCGCGCATGCATCCTTCCAGCATCTGACGCGTTTCGGGCACGCTGCGAACGACGCCGAGTGGCGAGCGCGTCACCGCGCCCACGCCGCCGAACGCGGTGACGAGGAGGAACTTCCCCCAGATCGCCTGGTGGAT
>JAABRB010000587.1 GCA_011391185.1 Betaproteobacteria bacterium | reverse complement strand
CCCGGCAACGCCGAAGGTATCGTCTTGGTATAGGATCGCTATCTTGGTAATTCCGAGATCCTTGGTCAGATGCTCGATCCAGGCCTCTGTTTCCTGGAAATAGGAACCGCGGACATTGATGACGTATCGGTTGTAGGGGTTGCGCAGAAATTCCGCCCCGGTGAACGGGCCGATGAAAGGCACCTTGGCCTCAGTCGCGATCGGCTGGCCAGCTTTCGCCGTCGGGGTGCCCACCGGACCGACGATGGCGAACACCTTCTCCCCCTCGCCGTGAAGCATCTTGTTCATTGCGGCGATCATCTTTTCCGGCTCGTAGCCGTCATCGACGGATTTTAGTTCGAGCTTGCGACCGCCAATGCCGCCGGCGCGGTTTGCCTCCTCAAAGGCGGCGAGAATGCCCTCGCGCATGCCTTGACCTAGCGCCTGAGCAGGGCCTTCGAGCGCAGCAATTTGACCGAAGATGATTTTGTCCTTGGAGACGCCGTCTTCGGCGAACGAGGCGCCGCCGGAAAAACTGACGGCGAGAAACGAGACCAAGAAAAGGCCCGTTCGAGGGCTCATCATCGCAGTTCCCCGTAAGCTCGTGACAGGCGAGTTTTGCTGCGCGAAATATCAACAGAGTCGCGGCGCCAAACTGGGCCGCGATGGTTAACAAACTGCATTGAAGCCTCAGCCCCTCGGTGCGCGCCGGCGTCGCTTGCTGCCGGTGACGGAGTCGCCGCTGGGCGGGGCGGGCATTTCGGGCGCTGTGGCGTAACCGAACTCCCCGCGCTCGACCCGGACTGCCGGGAGAATAAGAATCTCGGCCGGTTCCGGCATGAAGGACTGAATCAACGCACCCCGCACTCGTTCGGTCGGGAATCTCAACACCGCGCCCATATATTTGCCCTCCTCGGGGCTCGCGCCGGGCCTAGAGCGGCCGGCCGCTTCGGTGGTCCCATTAGGATTCGCTCAAGGTTAACAGTTCGCTAACGCTCCGTTGCTAGGTTCGGGGCCGGATCCAGTGTGAGCGTACCGATGTCCCCCTCCCGCCATTCCAGCCTACAAGGCCTGATCGAGCTGTCGCGCCGCGACGGCGTCGAAATCCGGCCGACGCTGCTCCGCGTGCTCGTCGATCTCTATATCCAGCTGCCCATGCATACGGCGAGCGAGGCGTCTCGCTTCACCGAGCTCGTTTGCCGGCTCCTCGAACACGCCGATCAGCGGACGCGGATCGCCATCGCCACGCGGCTCGCATCCTATTCCGGTACGCCCTCGGCAGTGGCGCTGCGGCTCGCGCGCGAAGAGATGGCGGTGGCCGAACCGCTACTGCGCCTATCAAAAGCGCTTGGGGCCGCGGAGCTGCACACCATTCTCGAGCTCAAGAGCGTACCGCACGCCATCGCGATCGCGGCGCGCGCGGATCTTCCGCAAAGCGTCGCGGCACGAATCGCCAGCTTCGTGCCCGCGACTTCCGCACAGATGGACCCCGCCCCGGATCAGCCGATCGGCGGGCGCTTCCTCGAGGCCGGACAGGCGGAACGGCTGCAAATTCTGGCGGCGCTGGATCGGCTCGGCCCGCTGGAGTCGCGCGAATGGCGCACCAGCATTCCCGCTGCGATTCTGGACCGGCTGGAACAGGCCGTGATGCGCCGCGAGCCGCTCGAATTCGCGCGCATACTCGAACATTCGCTCGATGTCCCGCCGCCGATCGCCGAGCGCATCGTCTCCGATCCGTCGGGCGAGCCGGTCCTGATTCTCCTGCGCGCGCTTTCGGCGCCGGTCGAAACAGTGTCGCGCATTCTCCTGCTGCTCAATCCGGATATCGGCCAGTCGGTGCAGCGGGTCTTCGCGCTGACGAAACTCTACGCAACCATCGCAGAGCCGGCCGCGCAATATCTGGCGCAAGCGTGGCGGGCCCAGCCGCGGCGGCACGCCCAGCATCAGCCGCAGGTCGCGCTCGACGCCAGCGACCGGCGCGATGCGCGCGCGGTGCACATGCAGTCTCGCTCGATCGCGCCGCTGCCAGCGGCGCGGCGCGTGCGCACGACCGAGCGCTAGGCTTCAGTCCGCCGCCAAATCGAGGAAATGGCGGCCGGCGCGATCTTCGACCTCGATCACCCACAGATCCGGATCGAATTCGCGCTGGCGCGCGATATGCGCCTCGGCCTTGGCGTCCTCGGCGAAGCCCTCCGAAAGAGACGAGACGAAGCGGCGCTCGATCGGCCGCGCTTCGTCGAACGCCGATTGGGGCGCCGGGCCGTAGAGCGCGGCGGTACCGTCGAGGCGGGAGATTTTCACGAAGATCGCACCCGCCTCCTCCGCGCCGCGGCGGCGGACCACGGCGAACGCGCCTTCCAGATGGCAGCGGCGGACATAGGCCGCAACCCAGATCGCGCTCTTCAGGCGCAAGGCCGGCTCGCGGGAGCGTCGCTCATTCGAGCGGCGCGCCGGTAAACGCGGCGAGTTCGCGCACCAGACGCTCGCTCACCTCGCCGCTCGGCGGCAGGTCGCGGTCGCGCTCGAAGCGCTCGATGGCGGCCTTGGTATCCCGATCGTGCAAGGCGTTGAGCCGCACCGGGCCGTAGCCGAGCTTGGCGAGCGTACGCTGGACGGCGAGCAC
>JAABRB010000586.1 GCA_011391185.1 Betaproteobacteria bacterium | reverse complement strand
CACCACGAGATCGTTGGGGTGGGCAAAGAACAGGTCGCGCCGGGCCAGCTCATCCACCTGGTCGGGATCGAGGCTTTCGGGCTTCAGGAGAGCGATCCGCCGCTCCCACCCTTCGCGCTCGGCGAGGATCTCGTTACGCTCCCGCTCGAGTTGCGCCGCCTCCTGCTCGAAGGCTCGACTGGCCACGATGCCGTGGTTGCCGTGATAGGCATGGAACGCAAAATAGCCCACCAGGAGGGCCGCGACCGCATAAAGCGCGAGCCCCTTGAGGAAACTGCCGAGTCGGGTGCGGACGACCATGAGCCCTTATGCCCGAACGCCGGTTGCCTTGGTGTTAACGCGGCAGCGCGCGGAAACCGGGTAGCGCAAGAGCCTCCGATCGAGAATAGTGGCCCGCCTCAGCAAGATCGGCCCGATGGCCCCAGCGCCGACCAATCCCCCGGAAACCGACGAAGCCTCGCTGCACTATCAAGGCTGGCGCGTGGTGTTCGTCTGTTTCCTGATCGCGACGTTCTCCTGGGGCCTCTGCTTCTATGGCCTGAGCGTCTACCTTGTGGAGCTGCAGCGCCTCTACAGCTGGTCCACCTCGTGGATCTCGCTCGCCAGCAGCGCGTTCTATCTAACCAGCGCCGTGTTCGTGGTTTACGTCAGCAATATCCTGCGCCGGCTCGGGCCGCGCCGCTTGATGCTCGCGGGCACCATCACGCTCGCGATCTCCGCGGTCGGCATCGGACTGGTGAGCGCGCAATGGCACCTCGCGCTCGCCTATCTGGTCATGTCGTTCGCCTGGGCAATGATGAGCATCGCCGCCATCACGAGCGTGCTCAGCCTCTGGTTTCGCTCGCGACTTGGTCTAGCCATCAGCCTTGCGCTCACCGGCGCGAGCTTCGGGGGGATACTGGTCGTTCCCGGCCTCATATTTCTCACCGATGCGATCGGCTTCCGCTACGCGATGAGCGCGACTGCTGCTTTCATGATGATTGTGTTGGTACCAGCGATCCTCATTTTCATCGGACCACCGCCGCAGGTCGAAATGGCGACACCCGGTAAGCCGCAGCCTGTCGCCTGGACGCGGGCGCAGGCGCTGCGCAGTCCTGCCTTCTGGAGCGTCTGCGGACCGGTAGCGCTCTCGCTGGTCGCGCAGGTCGGATTTCTGGTGCACCAGATCGCGATCCTGCAAGTCTCGATCGGCCGGACCAGCGCGGGCATCGCGGTGGCGATCACGACGGTCGCCGCCCTGCTCGGAAGGCTGTTGCTCGGAGCGGTCGCGGACCGGCTCGATCCGCGCATCACGACCGCGATCTCGCTGGGGACCCAGGCGGCCGCGCTGTTCGTCATCGCGCGGTCGTCTGACGCCGCGACGCTCTATGTTGCCTGCGTCGTGTTCGGGCTTTCCGTCGGCAATCTGATTACCCTCCCAGCCTTGATCGTCCAACGCGAGTTCGAACCGGGATCATTCGGCATGGTGGTTGGATTGATCGTCGCCGTGAGCACGGTGACCTATGCATTCGGCCCGTCCGCGCTCGGCGCGTTGCGCGATCTGACAGGCAACTACACTGCCTCCATATTCCTCTGCATCGGCGCGGAGCTGCTAGCGGCGGCAGTCATCCTGTGGCGGCCGCGTACGAAAGCTAAGCCAGCGCTTTGAGCGCCGCGCGCCCCGCGTAACGCGCTTCTTTGCCGAGTTCCTCCTCGATGCGCAGGAGCTGATTGTATTTCGCGGTCCGATCCGAGCGCGACAGCGAGCCGGTCTTGATCTGTCCGCAGCCGGTCGCGACCGCAAGGTCCGCAATCGTCGCATCCTCCGTCTCACCCGAGCGGTGCGACATCACCGCGCGATAGGCGGCGCGGTGCGCGGTCTCGACCGTCGCCAGCGTCTCGGTGAGCGTTCCGATCTGATTGACCTTCACCAGGATCGCATTCGCCACGCCTTCGGCAATGCCGCGGCGTAGGCGCTTCTCGCTGGTGACGAAGATATCGTCGCCCACCAGCTGCACTTTCGCGCCGATCCGCTCGGTAAGGAGCTTCCAGCCGGCCCAGTCGTCCTCGGCCATGCCGTCCTCGATCGAGGCGATCGGGTAGCGCGCGCACAGCTCGGCGAGATATTTCACCTGCGCGTCCCCATCGCGCGTCTTGCCCTCGCCTTCATAGACGTATTTTCCGCCCTTGAAGAACTCGGTCGCCGCGCAATCGAGTGCGAGCACCACGTCGCGGCCCGGCTTGTAGCCGGCTTTCTCCACCGCCTTGGCCACGAAACCGAGCGCCGCGTCGGCGTCCTTCAGGTTCGGTGCGAAGCCGCCCTCGTCGCCCACATTGGTGTTATGCCCAGCCTCGGCGAGCGCCTTCTTGAGTGTATGGAAAATCTCCGCGCCCATGCGCAGCGCCTCGGCGAAGCTCGGCGCGCCCACCGGCATGATCATGAATTCCTGGAAGTCGATCGGATTATCCGCGTGCGCGCCGCCGTTCACAATATTCATCATCGGCACCGGCAGCAGTCGCGCGGTCGGCCCGCCGAGATAACGGTAGAGCGGAAGCTTCGCAGCGGCGGAGGCGGCCTTGGCCACCGCGAGCGATACGCCGAGGATCGCGTTGGCGCCGAGCCGCG
>JAABRB010000585.1 GCA_011391185.1 Betaproteobacteria bacterium | reverse complement strand
GTGGCGATGGAGAGCGCGGGCATCACGCTCTTGAAGGGCGATCTGCTCGGCATCGTGCGCGCCCGCCGGCTTTCGGCCGCGACCATGCGGAATATCCGGCAGAATCTTTTCTTCGCCTTTTTCTATAACGCCGCCGGCGTGCCGGTGGCGGCCGGCCTGCTCTATCCCTTGTTCGGAATTCTGCTCTCGCCCATCGTCGCCGCGGCGGCCATGGCGGCCTCCTCGGTGAGCGTGATCGCCAACGCGCTACGGCTGCGGCGGGCGCGCCTGGAAAGGTGAATCGATCCATTCGGTAAACGCCGCGCCGGGGCGGGTTTGCTGGATCGCCCGCATTTGAGCGGTTAACGAATCTTTATACATTAAGCGTAGGATCAGAATGAATTTCGCTTCGATTTCGAATCGTGCATCCTTCTCCACGGTTGAACAGCGAAAGAATCAGAAACCACCATGCCCGGCTCGACTGCACAAGAGATGCCCTCCCCCCAACGCCGCGTGGAGCCGCGTCTGCGCACGTTGAAGGCTGGAAAAATCGCCTTCAACAACCATTTCTCCATATTCGACTGCATCGTGCGCAACATGACCAAGCACGGCGCCTGCCTCGAAGTGGCGGGCTCGGTCGGCATCCCGTCGGTATTCGACTTGATCCTCGCCGACGGCAACAAGCGCGTCTGCAATCTACGCTGGCGCTACGACAACCGGATCGGCGTCGAGTTCGCCGCCTGACGCGAGGCTCCGCTATTCCACGCCGCGGATCGGCGGCTGGAACGCGAGCCCGGTGTCCCACGGAAAATAAATCCAGGTGTCCTGCGACACTTCGGTGATGAAAGTGTCCACCAGCGGCCGGCCCATGGGCTTGGCGTAGACCGTGGCGAAGTGCGCCTTGGGCAAAATCTCGCGCACCACCTTGGCGGTTCTACCGGTGTCCACCAGATCGTCGACGATCAGCACGCCCTTGCCATCGCCGCCGCCGATCGCCGCCACCTCCTTGGCCACGCCCTTGAGCACCTTGAGCGGACCCTGGTTCTTGTAGTCGTGATAGCTCGCCATGCACACGGTCTCGATGATGCGAATGTCGAGCTCGCGCGCGACGATGCCGGCGGGCACCAGGCCGCCGCGCGTAATGCAGACCACGGCCGAGAACGGCCCGGATTCGGCGAGCCGCCAGGCCAGCGCGCGCGCGTCGCGATGGAACTGGTCCCAGGAAACCGGGAATATCTTTTCCGGAACTTTCTGCTCGGTCATTGAATTCGCCCCCGCCTGCAGGTTGCCCCGATCAGCATTAGCCGAGCCGGTCAGCTCATATCCAGCACGAAATCGAAGCGCGCGCGCACCAGGTCGCCGGCGCGCGCGACCCGCATCAGAAGCTCCGGGCGAAACAGCGGATCGCGCAAGTTCTTCGGCTCGTCGGGGAAATAGAGCTGCGTCGTCAGCACCGGCCGTTCGCGCGCGGCCACCTTCACGTGGAAATGGGCGGTGCGGAAATCATAGGCGGCGGGCACGATGGTGCGGAACAGATAGCGCCCCTCCGCGCCCGTGAACTGGTGCCCGCGCAAGCGAAAGCCGGCATTGTCATAGACGCCCTTCTCGTCCGCCTGCCACAGATCGACGATCGCTCGCGGCAACGGCCGGCACGAGCGCGTCAGCACGAAGCCCGAGAGGTCCACGAGCGTGCCCGCCATGCCGGGCTCGCGCAGCTGGCTTCGCTCCGGCGAGCGGCGTTTGAAGAACGGGCCTTCGGACTGCCGCGCGGTCTCGGCCTGGCTGGAGACGCATTCGGGCGTCGGCGTAAGTTCCTGCCCGAACGCCGGGCCGAGACCGAGCCCCACGCTCGCCGCCGCGCCGGCGCGCAACAGATCGCGCCGGCTCGGCCGCAAGGGCTGTCTTTCGCTCATCGTCCGGACATTCGGCTCAGAACATCCCGTTCTCGTTGGCGGCCTTTTCCGGAACCGGCTGCACCACGTCCCAGTGCTCGACGATCTTGCCCTTCCCGTCGAGCCGGAAGATATCGATGATCGCGAAGCCGCGCGTGCCGGGCTCGCGCACCGCGTGCACATGCACGATCACATAGTCGCCGTCGGCGAACACGCGCTTGAACTCGCTTTTGTTATTCGGGAACTTGTCCTTGATGAAGGCGATGAAGGCCTTCAACCCCTCCGGCCCGTCGGCCGCGTTCGGATTGTGTTGCTTGTACCCGGCGCCGAAATATTTCTTCGCCGCCTCGAAGTCCTTCTTATTGAGAGCGGCGTCGTAGAACGCGATCACGTTTTTCTTGTTGATTTCCATCTGCTGCTTGCTGGCGGCCTGTGCCGGCATGGACGCGAGCGCCAGAACCGCCGCGGCCACGAGTGCATATCCGAGTTTCATGCTTTCCTCCCTTTGCTTGTGCGGAACTATCCCCGATCTGATCGGAATTGTCGAAGCTCTAGTTGGCCGCCCTCGTCTCGCCCCGCAGCTTCGCAAGCATCGCCTCCACGGCGGCCTTGGCCGCCGCGAGCTTGGCCGGATCGCGCGCGCGGATCACGACGTTGGTGTTGGGCCCGAGCTTGTCGTCGAAAAACGGATAGCTGCCGATGCTGGTTTCAGGGTGCGCCTTGGCGATCTCGCCGA
>JAABRB010000584.1 GCA_011391185.1 Betaproteobacteria bacterium | reverse complement strand
GCGCAGCGACGGCCACGCTCGCGCGAAAAACGAGCTCGAGCCGAGGACGGGGCGGATCGAATGCCATTGCGCGCTCCAGGAACGGGGATGCCCGGAGCGTAGCCGAGCGAACAGGGCGCCGCAAATCCATGTGCGTGCGTGCTGGGGGTCGATTGCCATACATACAGGCGCAACGCGGCGGCTGCTGCGCCGCGCAATGCGTGGCCATGATGAGCGCGCCCGCGAATGCAGTACACTTTCGTCGCGCGCGCTGTCGCGCACTCACGACTTCTCCGGTTGCGTGTTCGGCTGATCTGGATCAACCACCAAGAGGCACCATGAACAAATTCGGCATCGGTCAGGCCGTGCGGCGCGTCGAAGACCAACGCTTCCTCACCGGCACCGGGCGCTTCGTCGACGATATCAACCTGCCCCATCAGGCGCACGCGGCGCTCGTCCTCTCCCCGCATGCGCATGCACGGGTGAAGCGGGTCGACATTTCGAAAGCGATGAAGGCGCCGGGCGTGCTCTGCGTCCTCACCGGCGCCGATGTCATCGCCGAGAAATTCGGCGGACTGCCGCCGCAGATGATGCCGGAGGACATGGGCGGGCCGAAGGGTTACCGCACGTTCCGGCCGATCCTCGCCACCGAGAAGGTGCGTTTCGTGGGCGACCGGGTCGCGTTCGTCGTGGCGGAAACGGAGGCGCAGGCACGCGATGCCGTAGAGCTCGTCGAGGTCGATTACGAGGTGCTGCCCGCGGTGGTGAGCGCCGAGGAGGCCGCGAAGGATGGCGCGCCCAAGGTGTGGGACGACGCGCAGGACAACATCGCTTTCCCTTTGATGATGGGCAACAAGGACGCGACCGACGCGGCATTCTCCGGCGCGCACCACGTCGTGTCGCTGCGCCTGGAGAACAACCGGCTGTCCGCGAACGCCCTCGAGCCGCGCGGGGCGATCGGGGACTATCACTCAGGCGACGACGCCTACACGCTCTATACGAGCACGCAGAATCCGCACGGCGTGCGAACGGTGATCGCGCAGGCGGTCTTCAAGGTTCCGGAAACGAAAATTCGCGTGATCGCCAACGACGTCGGCGGCGGATTCGGGATGAAGGGCGACACCTACCCCGACGAGGCGCTGGTGCTGTGGGCATCGCGGCGCTGCCGCCGGCCGGTAAAGTGGATTCCGACCCGCTCGGAGAGTCTGCAGAACGACGATCACGGCCGCGACCAGGTCGTGTATGGCGAGCTGGCGCTGGACGCGAACGGTAAGATCCTCGCGCTGCGCTCGCGCGCCGTGAACGGCGTGGGCGCGTGCGTCACCGGCGCGGCCGTGGTGCCCGTGCTGTATGCCCTGAAGCTCGCGCCGAATGCGTATCGGATTCCGGCCGTTCACGTCTCGACGCGCGCGGTGTTCACCAACACCTCGCCCACCGCGCCGTATCGTGGCGCCGGTCGCCCGGAGGCCGTGTATCTCGCTGAGCGCCTGCTCGATCAGGCTGCCGTCGAGCTCGGCATCGATCCGGTCGAGATCCGGCGCCGCAATCTCATCCCGCCGGAGGCCATGCCTTACGCCAACGGGACGGGTTTTGTCTACGACAGCGGCGAGTTCACGAAAGCGATGGAACGCTGCGTCGAGCTGGCGGACTGGAAGGGCTTCGAGGCGCGGCACAAGGCGAGCGAGGCGAAAGGCAAGCGGCGGGGACGCGCCATCACCTACTACATCGAGGATTGCGGCGTCTTCAACGACCGGATGGAGCTCCGCTTCGATCCGAGCGGTCATCTCACGATCGTCGCCGGCACGTTCTCGCACGGCCAGGGCCATGAAACCGCATTCGCGCAGATGGTGACGGAATGGCTCGGCGTGCCGTTCGAGAGCATTCGCTTCGTGCAGGGCGACACGAATCACGTCTCGTTCGGGCGGGGCACCTATGCGTCGCGCAGTGTGATGATCGGCGGCGGCGCCCTGAAGGCGGCGGCCGATCTCATCATCGAGAAGGCGAAGCCACTCGCCGCCCATCTGATGGAAGCCGCGGCGGGCGACATCGAGTTCAAGGCAGGCCGGTTCCACATCAAAGGCACGGATCGATCCACGCCGCTCACCGACGTGGCAAGAGCGTTCTACCGGCCCGTCGGGCTGCCCGCGCATTTCGGCATCGGACTCGAGGCGAGCGGCTCGGCTGCGACCGATCCGCCCAACTTTCCGAACGGGTGCCATGTCTGCGAGGTCGAGGTCGATGCGGAAACCGGCATGGTGGCGATCGACCGGTACACGGTCGTCGACGACGTGGGGGTCGTGATCAACCCCCTCATCTGCGAGGGGCAGGTACAGGGCGGGCTCGCGCAGGGGATCGGCCAGGCGCTGCTCGAGCAGGTCGTCTACGACCCGGAGTCTGGCCAGCTCCTGACGGGAACCTTCTCGGACTACGGCATGCCGCGCTCCGACGACGTCCCCGCGACGGAGATGGATTTCCACAACGTGCCGTGCAAGACCAATCCGCTCGGCGTCAAGAGCATCGGCGAGGCGGGCTCGGTCGGCGCGCCGCCCACGGTGATCAACGCGATCCTCGACGCGCTGCGTCCGCTCGGCGTGCAGCACATCGACATGCCTGCCTCGCCACACCGAG
>JAABRB010000583.1 GCA_011391185.1 Betaproteobacteria bacterium | reverse complement strand
AATGAGGTCTGCGAGACGTCGTACAAGGACCGCGGCGGGAAATACCAGGGTCAGCAGGGCGTGACTCTTCCGCGGATGGGGTAGGTTGCAGAGTAGCGCGCGTAGATCTCGATCCCCTCCTTTTCAGGAAGGGGTGCCGGCGCAGCGGGCGGGGTGGTTAGAGGTTCGATAAGCACCGCACACCACCCCGTCACGCGTCGCGTGCCACCCCTCCTCGGAGAGGAGGGGAAAGGATGAAAAGCGCGTCCTTCAGCGCTCCGAGCGCAGTACCAGTCGCGTGGCGATCAGCACGATCGCGCATCCGGCGATCATGCCGGCGGTGATCGTCTCGCCGAGAAACACCGCTCCCCACAACAGGCCGAACACCGGAATCAGGAAGGTCACGGTGAGTGCGCGCACTGGTCCGATGCGCACGATCAGTCGGAAGTAGGCGAGGTAGGCCGCCGCGGTGCAGACGATCGCCAGCACGACGACGCTTGCCACGGCATTTGACGGCGGCAGTCCGCTCGGCAACGCGAGGAGCGTCGGTGGGGCGAGCACGGCCGCGGCGCCCAACTGGCTGCCGAGCGCCAAGGCGAGCGGCGTTATGACGGCGCCGTGCGCTTTGGCGTAATGGCCCGCGAAGCCGTAACAGGCGGAAGCGGCGAGCGATGCGGCGGCGGCCGCGAGCGTCCAAACCGTCACCGGGATCGGACCCAGTCCCACCAGCATGGCGACGCCCGCAATCCCGAGCAGTATTCCAAGTGCCTTGCCGACGCCGATCCGCTCGCGGCCGAGCGCCGCGCCGAGCAGCGCGCCGAAGAGCGGGCTCGTGGCATTGAGCACCGCCATATACGAGGCGCCGATGTGGAGCGCGGCGAACGAGAAAAGTGCGAACGGAATACCGGAGTTGAACGCACCGATGATCAGATGCGCGCGCCAGTCCGTGAGACGGGGCAGGCCGCGCCCGAGCGCGATCGCGTAGACCAGCAACGCGGCACCGGCCAGCAGCACGCGTGCCTCCGCGAGCGCAAACGCACCGAAGCTCGGCGCGGCAATGCGCAGGAAAATGAATGATGCGCCCCATATCGCGGCCAGGCCGACGAGCAGGAGGGTGTCGCGCGGTGTCATTGGAGCGCTTGCTTCCGGTATCGGCGAAGCCGCGAGCATACGCGCCGGCTCGGCGCACCGCAGCCCGATTCCTGCGCGCACCGTTGCACGCGGTCAATCGCCAGGTGATAGTGTCGCGCCCTGATACACCCGTCGCCCGCAGGAGTGCCAGATGTCCGTGTTTACCGCGCCCGATCCGGAATTTGCGAAGCGCGTTCTCGAAAGCTTTGAGCGCCAGGGCATCATGCGCCTCTTCGGTGCCCGAATCACCCGGGTCGAGCCCGGGCACGTCGAGATCGAGCTGCCGTATCGCGCTGACCTGACCCAGCAGCACGGCTACTTTCACGCGGGGGCCACGAGCACGATCGCGGACTCCGCGGGAGGCTATGCGGCCTACACGTTGTTTCCCGCGGACAGCTCGGTGCTCACGGTGGAGTACAAGATGAACCTGGTGTCGCCTGCCGAAGGCGACAAGCTCATCGCAATCGGGCGGGTCAAGAAGACCGGCCGATCGCTGACCGTGTGCGAGCTGGAAGTCGTCGCGGTGAAAAATGGTGTCCAGAAGTCCTGCGCGTTCGGCCTGCAGACGCTGATGTGCCTGCAGGGGCGTCCGGACACGCCGCAGGCGGGCTAGCCGGTGACGCGTTCGTAGACGACGAACGCATGACCGTGTGCGAATTCGGTGCCGGGCGGGCGCGATTCGCGCGCGACTTCCCGCCACGCGCCGGGCGGCAGGTCCGGAAACCATACATCGCCATCGAAGTCGGCGTCGATTTCGGTCAGGTGGAGGCGGTGCGCGCCAGGCAGCGCGGCGCGGTAGATTTCCGCGCCGCCAATCACGAAAACTTCGGTCGCCGGCCCGGCCGCGGCGTACGCGGCCTCGAGCGACGCCGCGACGATGCACGCCGGTGCCGCGTAATCCGGTGATCGCGTCACGATGATGTTGAGCCGACCCGGGAGTGGGCGGCCAACGGCGGCGAGGATCGACTCGTGAGTCCGGCGGCCCATGATGACGGGATGACCCAGCGTCAGGGCCTTGAACCGGCGCAGGTCCTCCGGCAGTCGCCAAGGAAGCTCGTTTCGCCGTCCGATCACGCGGTTGCGGGCGAGCGCCGCGACGAGATTGATGCGCGACACTAGCCGGACCCTTCTCGAGGCACCGGCCGCGGGCCGTCCGGACGCTTGCGCGAAGTCCCCTGTATCATGACGCTGGCATTATAAGTTTGTAACGCAGGATGGCCAGGTAGCGCGGCCATAGCGAGTGGCAATGCGGCTCGGAATCTCGCATCGATATTACCCCCGATCATTGTTGCGGCTGCTCGCGATAGGTTTCGCGGTCGTGGCGGCCCCGCTGGTGTTGGCGCTCGTCAATGCTGCGCTGTCGGTCCAGGATCTCGCACGGCAGAGCGAGAGCACGATCGACCAGGCCGCGCAGGCGGCGCGCGGCTCCCGTCTCCTGATGGAGCAGGTGCTGTCCATGGAGCGGGTCGTCCGCCAGTACGTGATTCTCGACGACTCGG
>JAABRB010000582.1 GCA_011391185.1 Betaproteobacteria bacterium | reverse complement strand
AGCCCCGTGTAAATCCCCTCCTGTGCGTGCGCGGAGTTCTTGAGCACTCTGTCAGATCTCGGTTAGTCGGGACGCCGGGTCAGGGGGATCGGGTTCTAGAACAGGCCGACGACCTTTCCGTCCACGAGATCGATCCGCTCGGCCGCCGGGGACTTGGGCAGCCCCGGCATGGTCATGATGTCGCCGCACACCATGACGACGAACTCGGCGCCCGCCGCAAGTCTTACCTCGCGAACGTTCACCGAGTGGTTCTCCGGCGCGCCGCGGAGCTGGGGATCGGTCGAAAAGGACGCCTGCGTCTTCGCCACGCAGACCGGGTAGTACCCGTAGCCGTCGTCCTGCAGCTTCTTGATCTGCGCGCGTACTTTGCTGTCCGCGGTGACCTCGGATGCCCGATAGATCTTCTTCGCGATCTTGGTCACCTTGTCCCAGAGCGTGTCCTGGTCGTCGTAGACGAACTTCAGCGTCGACTTCTGCGCGCAGAGCTCGACCACGATGCGCGCAAGCTCCGCCGCACCCTTGCCGCCGTCGGCCCAGTGCGCGGCAAGCACGACCGGCACGCCGAGCTTCGCCATGCGCGACCGCAGGAGTTCGAGCTCGGCCGGCGTGTCGCTCGTGAACTGGTTGATCGAGACCACACACGGCATGCCGTAGTGCTTCTGCACGTTCTCGACGTGGCGCTCCAGGTTGACGAGCCCCTTGCCGAGCGCCTCCACGTTCTCGGTGGTGAGCGTCTTGACATCCATCCCCCCGTGGTACTTCAGCGCGCGTACGGTTGCCACCAGCACCGTCGCGTTCGGGCGCAGCCCCGTCTTGCGGCACTTGATGTCGACGAACTTCTCGGCACCCAGGTCGGCGCCGAACCCCGCCTCGGTGACGACATAGTCGGCGAGCTTGAGCGCGCTCTGGGTGGCGATCACGGAGTTGCAGCCGTGCGCGATGTTCGCGAACGGGCCGCCGTGAATAAACGCGGGATTGTTCTCCAGCGTCTGCACCAGGTTGGGCTGAAGAGCGTCTTTCAGGAGGACGGTCATCGCGCCGTCCGCCTTGAGGTCGCGCGCGGTCACCGGCTTCTGCTCGCGCGTGTAGCCCACCACGATGTTGCCGAGGCGCTTCTTCAGATCCGCGTGGGAGGTGGCCAGGCAGAAGATCGCCATCACCTCGGAGGCGACCACGATGTCGAAGCCGTCCTCGCGCACGTAGCCGTTCGCGGTGCCGCCCAAGCCCACGACGATGTCGCGCAGCGCCCGGTCGTTCATGTCCAGTACCCGTCGCCACTGGATCCGGCGCGGGTCGATGCCGAGCGCGTTGCCGTGGCTGATGTGGTTGTCCATCATGGCCGCGAGCAGGTTGTTCGCGAGCTGGATCGCGCCGAAGTCGCCGGTGAAGTGCAGGTTGATGTCCTCCATCGGGACCACCTGGGCGTGTCCGCCGCCGGCGGCACCGCCCTTCACGCCGAACACCGGGCCGAGCGAGGGCTCGCGCAGGCAGATGATCGCCTTCTTGCCGATGTGGTTGAGCGCATCGCCCAGCCCCACCGTGGTCGTCGTCTTCCCTTCGCCCGCCGGGGTCGGGCTGATCGCAGTGACCAGGATGAGCTTGGCATCGGGCCGGCTCTTGAGCGAGTCGAGATACGCGAGCGAAACCTTGGCCTTGTAGTGACCGTAGGGCTCGAGGTGCTCCTCGGCGATCCCGAGCTTCTCCCTGGCGACCTGGGCGATGCGCTGCAGCTTGGCTGCCTGGGCGATCTCGATGTCCGACGCCATGTTCCCTCTCCTCGATTCCCTTGAATGCGCTGCGTTGGACGCCACTATAGGTTGCCGGGTCGCATGACCACATTGACGGCAGTCAATAGGCCGAAGGCCAGATCTTTCCCCTCCTCTCCGAGGAGGGGTGCCGCCGAAGGCGGCGGGGTGGTGCCGAGCACCGATCGAAGCCCGAACCACCCCGCCCGCTGCGCGGGCACCCCTCCTTGAAAGGAAGGGAAACGGACACCACCACTACCCGCGAAACTGCGGCAGTGCCGCTCGGCCCGCGTAGCGCACCTTGCCACCTAGCGCCTCCTCGATGCGGAGCATTTCATTCCACTTCGCCATTCGCTCCGAACGCGCGAACGAGCCCACTTTGAGCTGCCCCGCATCCCATCCCACCGCGAGGTGCGCGATGGATACGTCCTCGGTCTCGCCGGAGCGCGCCGAGACGATCGTTCCCCATTCGGCGCGTCGGCCGGCCTCCAGCGCCGCGCGGGTCTCGGTGAGCGTGCCCGCCTGGTTGGGCTTGATCAGCACTGCGTTGCACTCGCCCCGCTGGAGCGCCTCCCCGACGCGCGCCGCACTCGTCACGAGAAAGTCGTCGCCGATCACCTGGACACGATGGCCGACCGCCCGCGTGAGCGCGGCCATCCCCTCCGCATCATCCTCGGCGAGCGGATCTTCGATCGAAGCGATGGGATAGCGGTCGAGCCACTTGATCACCAGTTCGATCATGGCGTCCCGGTCGAGCGCGCGATTCTCAAGCACGAGCCGATAGCGTCCGTTCCTGCCGAATTCCGAGGCCGCGATGTCGAGGGAGATGGCCACTTCGTCGCCCGGCACGAAGCCGGCCCGTTCGATC
>JAABRB010000060.1 GCA_011391185.1 Betaproteobacteria bacterium | reverse complement strand
ACTGCATCGTGTCGTAGACCGCGAGCCCCGCGGAGACCAGCCCGCCCGGCGAGTTGATGTAGAAGAAGATGTCCTTGTCGGGATTCTCCGATTCGAGGAACAGGAGCTGCGCGACGATGAGATTCGCGGTCATCTCGGTCACCGGCCCCACCAGGAACACCACCCGCTCCTTGAGCAGGCGCGAATAGATGTCGTAGGCGCGCTCGCCCCGGCCGCTCTGCTCGATCACCATCGGGATCAGGCCGAGTCCCTGCGCGTCCTGTCCTCCGGAACCCGCCATCGAGGTGATGCCGGTCATCGCCATGTGCGCTGCGCGCGGATCCCATACATTCATGATTTTCCACCCATCAGCTCGTCGAACTCCACGGTCGCGTCCTCGACTTTCGCCTGCGCCAGCACCCAATCAAGCACGTTCTGCTCGACGGCAAGCCCCTCGAACTCGGCGAGCCGCTCCGGCTGAGAATAAAACCATTTTACCACCTCGCTGGGCTGCTCATAGCTCTCGGCCTGCTCTTCCACGAGTGCCCGCACCTGCTGCGGCTTCGCACCGAGATCGTGCTTCCTGATGCACTCCCCCATGATGAGCCCAAGCGAGACCCTGCGCCGCGCCTGTTCCTCGAATACCTGCGGGCCGATCGGCATGTCCTCGAGCTTGAGCCCGCGCGCCTTCAGATCCTCGGAAGCGCTGCCCACCAGCCGTTGCACTTCCATATCGACGAGACTTTTCGGCAAATCGACCTGCGTCGCATCGAGCAGCGCCTGCATGACCTGGTTCTTCAGCCGGGCGCCGAGCCGCTGCTTGACCTCGCGCTCGACGTTCGATTTTATCTCGGCGCGCATCCTGGCGATGTCCCCGTCCGCCACGCCGAGCGATTTCGCGAATTCCGCGTCGACGTCGGGGAGCTTGCCCTGCTCGACTTTTTTCACCTTGATCTCGAAGACCGCCGCTTTGCCGGCGACCTCCTTGCCGTGGTAGTCGTCCGGGAATTTCACCGTGATGGTCTTCGATTCGCCCACCTTCATGCCGGTGACGCCGGACTCGAAGTCGGCCAGCATGCGTCCCTCGCCCAGCACGAACGCGACGTCCTCGCCCTTGCCACCGGCGAACGGTTGGCCGTCGATGGTGCCCGCGAAATCGATGGTCGCGCGATCGCCCGCCGCGCTGACCGCCTCGACCGCCTCGTAGCGCTTGCGCTGACCGCGGAGCGCCTCGAGGGTCTTGTCCACCTCGGCTTCGTCCACTGTCCGCACGGGTCGCTGGATTCGCATGGCGCCCAGGTCGCCGAGCGCAACTTCCGGATAGATTTCGAACGTCGCGCTGAACTCGAGATTGCCCTCTGTCGGATCGTCCTTGTGCTCGATGCGCGGATTGCCCGCCACGCGCAGGTTCTGTCCCTGCACGGCAGTGGTGAACGCCTTGTCTATGGCATCGCCGACCACCTCGGAGCGAATCTGCGGCCCGTACTGCTTCGCCACGACTTTCAGAGGCACCTTGCCCGGCCGAAACCCGGCCATGCGCACGGTGCGGGCGATCTTTTTCAGGCGCTCGTCGACCTGCCGGTCGATCTCCGCGACCGGTACTACCATGGTGAGCCGGCGTTCCAGCCCGCTCAGATTTTCAATCGTGTTCTGCATCAGTTAGTCTCGATTCCCCGCTGAATCCTCGTCCTCGTTCATGTGCGAAGGAAGGGACTCGAACCCCCATGCCTCGCGGCGCTAGGACCTAAACCTAGTGCGTCTACCCATTCCGCCACCTTCGCTCCGCCACCTTCGCGCGAAAGCTCGGATTGTATCTCACCGGCTGCTAGACTGTAAGCCGTAAACCCTCTGATTCCCTGAGGTATTTCCATCCCGATGGCGGTCGGTCACTACGAGAATTTCCCGGTGGCGTCCCGGCTCTTGCCGGCGCGGCTGCGCCGGCCGGTCGAGGTGATCTACGCGTTCGCGCGCAGCGCGGACGACTTCGCGGACGAAGGCGATGCGCCCCCGGCGGAGCGGCTGGCCGCCCTCGAGTGCTATCGGGCCGAACTGCAGCGGATCCGGACGGGGGCAAGTCCGGCCACACCGCTCTTCGAGGCTGTCGCCGCGACGGCTGCGGAATTCAGCCTGCCGCTCGATCCGTTCTTTGCGCTGCTCGACGCATTCTCGCAGGACGTGGTGAAAGGCCGGTACGCGAACTTCGAGGAGGTGCTGACCTACTGCGAACGGTCGGCGAACCCCGTGGGAGCCTTGATGCTTCATCTGTTCCAGGCCGCGACGCCGGAAAATCTCCGCCATTCCGACGCAATCTGCACCGGACTGCAGCTCGCGAACTTCTGGCAGGACGTCGAGCTCGACCATCGCAAGGGCCGCGTTTACATGCCGGAGGACGAGATGGCGCGCTTCGGCGTCGCGGAGCGCGATATCGCCGCGCGCGAGGCCGGGCCCGCGTGGCGCAACCTGCTCGCCTTTCAGGTCGACCGGACGCGCGCGATGCTAGAATCCGGCGCGCCCCTGGCAAAAGCCCTGCCCGGCCGAATCGGGCTCGAAATGAGAATGATCATCCAGGGCGGGTTGCGCATCCTCGAGAAGCTGGACATCGCGCACGGCGACATGTTTCGCCACCGGCCGGTGCTTCGTTCTGCCGATTGGGCGCTGCTCGCATGGCGCGCAGCACGGATGTAGCAACCGAATGAAGAATGCGCGCCGAGGCAGCTCCATGACCCCCGACGACTATTGCCAGCAGCAGGCCACGCAGAGCGGATCGAGCTTCTACTACTCGTTCCTCTTCCTGCCCAGGGAGCGCCGGCGAGCGATCACGGCGCTCTACGCGTTCTGTCGCGAAGTGGACGATGTCGTCGACGAGTGCTCCGATCCGGCCCTCGCGCGCACCAAGCTGGCGTGGTGGCGCACCGAGATCGGTGGCCTCTATGCCGGCCACCCGCAGCACCCCGTCACGCAGGCGCTCGCGCCGCATATCGAGCCGTTCGGGATTCGCGAGGCGCTGCTGAACGACATCCTGGACGGCATGGAAATGGATCTCGCGGCAGTACGGTTCCCCGACTTCGCGGCACTCAGGCAGTACATCCATCGCGTCGCCGGAGTGGTGGGGCTGCTCGCCGCGGGCATTTTCGGCTATCGAAATCCACAAACACTCGAGTATGCCGAGCGGCTCGGCGCCGCATTCCAGCTCACGAACATTGTTCGCGACGTGGGTGAGGACGCGCGCAAGGGCCGCCTCTACATTCCTGCGGACGAGCTCGCGCGATTCCGCGTTCCCGCGGCCGACGTCCTCGGGCTGCGCCAGACCGAGGCGTTCGCCGATCTCATGCGGTTTCAGATCGACCGCGCGCGGCAGTTCTACGACGATGCGATCGGCCTGCTGCCGGCCGAGGACCGCCGCGCACAGCGACCGGGGCTGATGATGGCCGCCATCTACCGCACGCTACTGGAAGAGATCCGGCGCGACGGCTGCCGCGTGCTTTCGCACCGCACGACTCTGACGCCTGTCCGGAAGCTCTGGATCGCCTGGCGCACCTGGGTCGCCGCGTGACTCGCGCTGTCCGCGCGGCGGTCATCGGCGGCGGCTGGGCGGGGATGGCCGCCGCCGTCACGCTCGCGCAAGCCGGCGCCACACCCACCGTTTACGAGGCGGGGCAGACCCTGGGCGGCCGGGCGCGCCGCACCGTGCTCGACGGGATCGAACTCGATAACGGCCAGCACATCCTGATCGGCGCCTACCGCGAGACGCTGCGCGTCCTGCGCGATGTCGGCGTCGAACCCGCGGCCGTATTGCTGCGCATGCCACTCGCGCTCGAGATCGCGGGCCGCTTCCGGCTCAGCACTCCGCGGATACCCGCACCGCTACACGTTGCGATCGGGCTGCTGTGCGCCCGCGGACTCACGCTTGCCGCCCGTCTGAGCATCGTGCGATTCATGCGGACGATGCGCGCACGCGACTATCAGATCGCGACCGACGTGCCCGTCCCTGAATTGCTTGCCGGGCACCGGCAGCTCGGCGCACCCACGGAACTTCTGTGGGAGCCCCTTTGCGTCGCGGCACTCAACACACCGCTGGCCGCGGCATCCGCGCAGGTATTCCTCAACGTTCTGCGCGACAGCCTGGGTGCTGACCGCGCGGCGAGCGATCTGCTCCTGCCGCGAACCGATCTGTCCGCGCTGTTCCCCGAACCGGCCGCGCGCTATGTCGAGGCTCGTGGCGGACGCGTCATGCTCGGGGAGCGCGTGAGCGCGATTTCTCCGACTTCCGATGGATTGGCGGTCGGCGCCGGGCAGTACGACACGGTGATCCTGGCGTGCGCGCCGCAGCACACCGCGCGGCTCCTCGAAGCGAGCGGACTGATCCCCGAGACGCGCACGATCCTCGAGCAGCTGACGTACGAGCCGATCTACACCTGCTATCTCCAGTATGCGGCGAACGTCGTGCTGCCAGGGCCGATGCTCGGGCTCCGCGAGGGCCTGCTGCAATGGGCCTTCGATCGCGGCGCCCTCGGCGGCCCGAAGGGTCTGATCGCTGCGGTCGTCAGCGCACGCGGCGAGCACGAGGAGCTCGTGCACGGTGCGTTCGCCGCGACGGCACATCGCGAACTGTCGCGCGTCGTGCCGAATCTGCCTGCGCCTGCATGGTCGCGTGTGATCGCGGAGCGTCGCGCGACGTTCAGCTGCGTGCCGCGCCTCGAGCGCCCCGGCAACGAAACCGGCGTGACCGGCCTCTTTCTGGCCGGCGATTACACCGCCAGCGACTATCCCGCCACGCTCGAGGGGGCGGTGCGTAGCGGCGTCACCGCCGCGCGACTCGCGCTCGCGCTACGCCCTTTTCATCCAACGATGTGACGCAACGCCTCGGCTAGCCGATCGACTGCCACAATCTCGATTCCGGCAATCGGCTGGCGCGGTACGTTTGCACGCGGGATCAGCGCGCGCGTGAAGCCGAGCTTTGCCGCCTCGCGCAGACGCTCCTGACCGCGCGGCGCAGGCCGGACTTCGCCGGCCAGACCGAGCTCGCCGAACACCACCAGCTTGCCGGGCAGCGCCCGGTTGGTGAGCGATGAAACGATCGCCAGCGCGATGGCGAGATCGGCGGCCGGCTCGCCGATGCGCACGCCGCCGACGGCATTCACGAACACGTCCTGATCGTGGCATGCGACGCCGGCATGCCGATGCAGAACGGCGAGCAGCATGGCCAGCCGGCTCGCGTCGAGCCCCTGCGCGAGGCGCTTCGGCATCATCCCGTGCGCGCCGTCCACCAGCGCCTGCAGCTCGACGAGCAGCGGCCGCGTCCCTTCGTTCGTGACGAGGATGCAGGAGCCCGGGACATCCTCCCGGTGCTCGGACAGGAAGAGCGCCGAGGGATTCGACACGCCGCGCAGGCCCCGCTCGGTCATCGCAAAGACGCCCAGCTCGTTCACCGGTCCGAACCGGTTCTTGAACGCCCGCACGAGCCGGAAGCTCGATTGAGGGTCGCCCTCGAAGTAGAGCACCGTGTCGACGATGTGCTCCAGGACGCGCGGTCCGGCGATTGCGCCCTCCTTCGTCACGTGGCCGACGAAGATGAGCGCGATCGATTGCGCTTTCGCGAGCCGCGTGAGCTGCGCCGCGCACTCGCGCACCTGGGCCACCGACCCCGGTGCGGACTGCAGCGCATCGGAGTACACCGTCTGGATCGAGTCGATGACCGCGACGTCGGGGCGCGCCTCGGAGAGCGTCGCCGCGATACGCTCCAGGTTCGTCTCGGCAAGCAGCCGCACGCCTTCCGAATCGAGCTGCAGCCGCGTCGCGCGCAGCGCCACCTGCTCGGCGGATTCCTCGCCGCTCACGTACACGACGTTGCGCGTCCCGCCCATCGCGGCGAGCGCCTGCAGCAGCAGCGTGGATTTTCCGATGCCCGGGTCGCCGCCGATCAGGGCAACTTGCCCGCGCACCAGTCCGCCGCCGAGTGCGCGGTCGAGTTCGCCGACACCGGTTTCCATGCGCGGCGCCTCGCGGGCGCGGACTTCCGCGAGCGGCGTCAATGCACCCGCCTGCGATGCGCTGCCCGCCCGATGGCGGGACGCCGGCTCGGCAACGCTCTCCACCAGCGTGTTCCAGCTCTCGCAATGCGGGCATTGCCCCTGCCACTTGGTGGACTGTCCGCCGCACTCGGTGCAGGCGTAGATCGACCGGGCCTTTGCCATGCGCTACGCCCGGTCGATCTGCGGGACGCGTGCGGCGAGCCGACAAAGAAGCTCGTAGCTGAGCGTGCCCGCCGCCGCCGCGACTTCGTCCGCCGAGAGTCCCGCGCCCCATAGCGTCACGGGCGATCCGACCGCGGCCTCGGGAATCCCGGTCAGGTCCACGGTGAGCATGTCCATGGAGACCCGACCCGCAATGCGCGCGCGCCGACCGGCGACCAACACGGGCGTTCCGTCGGGCGCGTGCCGCGGGTAACCGTCCGCGTATCCACATGCCACCACGCCGATCCGCATCCGCTTGGGCGCGACGAACGACCCCCCGTAGCCAACCCGGTCGCCCGCCTCCAGATTGCGGACCACCAGCAGCTCGCTCTTGAGCGTCATGACCGGCTCGAGATCGAGACTTTCCGCCGACTCGGCGGGAAATGGGGAACAGCCATAGAGCATGATTCCTGGTCGCACCCACCCGGCACGGGCCTCCGGAAATCGCAGCAGCGCGGCCGAGTTGGCCAGGCTCTGCGGCAACGCGCGTCCGCGTGTTGCGTCGGCGAATCGCGTCAGCTGCTCGCTGATCCCGCGCTCCCCATCGGCATCGGCGAAGTGCGTCATCAAAGTGATCTCGCCGGCCATCCGGCAGCCCTGCAGCCGCTCCAGGGCGATCCCGAATGCCTCCGGCGAGAAACCGAGCCGGTTCATGCCGGTGTTCAGCTTGAGATAGAGCGGGATGCGGGCCGGAAATCCCGCCGACACGAGCATGTCCACCTGCTCCTCGCTATGGATCACCACAGCGAGACCGTGCTCGACGACGACCGCCAGATCGTCGAGCGAGAAGAATCCCTCCAGCAGCACGATGGGCTTGCGCACGCCCGCATCGCGCAGCCGCACGGCCTCGTCGAGATCGAGCAACGCGAAGCCGTCCGCCGACGCCAGCGCGTCGGCCACGCGCAGGAGACCGTGGCCATACGCATTGGCCTTGACGACCGCCCACACGCGCGCATCGGGCGCCCGCGCGCGCGCAACCGCAAGATTGTTGCGAAGCGCCGAGCGGTCGAATGTGGCGCGAATGGGCCGGGGCATCGGCACCGCCCCGCGGCCTCAGTCTTTGCGCAGCTTCGAGAGCCAGTGCTCCATCTGTCGCCCGGCCGCATCGCGACCGCCGAGCCCGAATGAGAGCGCCACCGCAACCGCGATCGCGCCGAACGTCAGCAGGAACGCGAGGTTCACGATGTCGTCGGCGATTCCCATCGCGCGGAGGCCCATGGCGATCACCAGCCCGAGTATCGCCAGTCGAGCAATTCCTGCGAGCCCCGTCGTCCGCTCGCCGGACGCCCTCGAGATGGCAAGGTACGCCACGTTTGCAAGCCAGAAACCCACCACGAGGATTACGCCGCCGAGCAGGACATTGCCGCCGAACTCGATGAAGGTCGTGACAACGTCGCGGACCTGGGTGAACTCGAGACGGTTGGCCGCCTCCACCGTCGCGAACAGCATCGCAAAGAACAGGACCAGCCACCCCACGAAGTTGGAAGGTTTCATGCCGCTCTGGAACATCGGCTGCATGCCGAGTTTCTGCGGCAATGCGTCAGCGCCGAGACTCGAGAGCAGACGCGCGAGAAGCTGCGCGGCGAACCTTGCGACGTAATAGGTCACGACCAGGATCAGCGCGGCGGCGACGAGATTCGGCACCGCCTCGAGGAACCGGGCGAGCATGTCCGTCGCCGGCCTTGAGATTGCCTCGATCTTGAGGGCATCCAGTGCGGCGATCAGCGTCGGAACGAAGACCACGATGAACACGATCGTGCCGGCGAGCCGCGAGATGCGTACCGAGTCGTGCAGTCCCGCGGCATTTCCCGCCTTGTCCGCGCCAGTCGCGATGAGCAGGTTGGTCACCAGGCCACGCAGAACCTTCGCCACCAGCCATCCCACGAACCCGATCACCGCCGCCGCAAAGATGTTCGGCAGCAGGTCGAGCACCTTGTTCAGCATCGACTGGACCGGTTCGAGCATTCCCCGCAATTCGAACGCCGCGAGGATTGCCGGCAGGAAGAGCAGGATCACGAGCCAGAAGAGCACGTTGCCCGCGTTCCTGCTGATCGGCTCCATCCCGGCCTCGGCGGCGAGCTTTTCGTCGAGAGAAGTGGCACCGAGTATCCGCGTTGCAACCGCACGAAGCACGGTGGCGATGAGCCACACGATCAATACGAGAGCCGTACCGGCCACCAGCCGCGGCAGGTAGCCGAGGATCTGCGTGATCATTTCCGCGAACGGATTGGAGATTGTGGAGAGATCGAGTGCGTTGAAGACTCCGACGAGCGTCACCAGCATGATGAGCCAGAACACGCCGAGCGCGATGCCGGTTTCGACGTCCATTCGCTGGTTGGCGCTCTCCTCGATGCGCTGATTCACTTTCAGCATGCCGAGCAGCCGGCGCGTGCCGGCGCGTGCGACGACCGCGATGACCCAGCCGAGCACGAGGATGCCCAGCGCACCGAGAATTCCGGGAAGATGCGCGCCGAGCGTGGTCTGCAACGAGCTTGCGAGTGCCGAGAGGTCCATTGCGTCGCTCCTTACCCTTGGTCTTGTGGATGGGGGGCGTGGCGTGTGAATTGCCGGAATTTCCCGCGGCCGGCATCGCGATGCGCAACGCCGGTCTCCGCACGCGCACGCATCGGGTCACTATAGCATTTCCCGCACCTGCCAGATGCTACCGACGGGGAGGCCGCGCGCCTCATACCTGGACACCTTTGAGCTTCTCCTTGGTGAAGTCGACGAACGTGTTGACGAGCTTCGAACGAAACCTTTCCTTCGGATACACGAGCGAGAGTGTGCGGATCAGCTTGGGTTGCAGCGGCACCGCCACCAGCTCGCCGAGCTTGCGCTCCCGCTCCACCGTCATCCGGGACATGATCGCGAAACCCAGGCCCGTGCCGACGACGCCCTTCAGCGCTTCGGGGCTGCCGAGCTCCATCGCGACGTCGAGCTCGCTCGGCTGGATGCCCGCCTTGCGCAGGTAGAGATCGGTGAACTCGCGCGTTCCCGAGCCCGGCTCGCGCGTCACATACGGGTGGGCGACAGCCTGTTTGGGCGTAACGAACTTGAGCTTGGCGAGGGGATGCGATGGTTTCACGATCACCTGCAGCTCGTCCTCGCAGCAGACCTCGGTAAGCAGCGCCGGCAAGTGCGAGGGCGCCTCGATCAGACCGAGATCGAGCGTGTGCTCGGCCACGCGGTTCTCGATCGCCTCCGAGTTCCCCACCGTAAGCTTCGCGTGCACTTCGGGATGCTGTCCCTTGAACTCGCCGAGCACCGGCGGCAGCAGAAATTCGGCGATTGTCGTGCTGGCGCCGATCAGGAGCGGCCCCGAGAGCCGGCCGGTCATCTCGCGCACGCGAGTCTCGAGCTCCTGCGACATGCCGAGTATCTTCTCGGCGTACTTGAGGACCACGTCGCCGGCGGGTGTGAGCGAGATCCGGCCATGGCCGCGCTCGAAGAGCCGGGTGTTGTAGTGCTCTTCGAGCTGCTTGATCTGGAACGTGACGGCCGGCTGCGTCATGAAGAGGACCTCGGCGGCCTTGGTAAAGCTCATCTGCTTCGCCACCGCATGGAACACCTGCAACCGTCGGTCCGCCATCGACGCGCCTTTTCCGTATGTTATGCTGCGCCCCCTATTGAACCATAAACCCGGGCATGGAAATCACTTATGAGGGTGCCCGGTGAGCGAGGCGTGGCGTGGGCTGGACCTCGAGGGAGGCGGCCTCCACGCGGAAAATATCCGCTTGGCTCAGGCACTTAGACGCAGATCACGCGCGCATGGCCTGCTCGCCGCGTTTCCCCTGGGGCGGCTCCGCACGTCCCTGGGCGCGCCGGCGCGCACGCCGCGCACCCCGCCGTTCGCCAAGCGCCGCGAAGCGCCCTGATTCATGGCCATGAAGCGCGGATTCGGCACCATCATGGCGGCGCAGTTCTTCAGCTCGCTGGCCGACAACGCCCTGCTGATTGCTGCCATCGCACTGCTGATGCAGCTCGAGGGACCGGCGTGGATGGTGCCGCTCCTCAAGTTCTTCTTCACGATCTCGTACGTCGCCCTCGCCCCGTTCGTCGGCGCCTTCGCCGATTCGATGCCCAAGGGCCGGGTGATGTTCATCACCAACACGATCAAGGTGGCCGGTTGCGTGATGATGTTCTTCTGGGAGCAACTCACCGCGCCGGGCGCCTCGCCCTATGTCACCGTACTACTCGCCTATTCAGTCGTGGGATTGGGGGCTGCGGCCTACTCCCCGGCCAAGTACGGCATCCTCACCGAGCTGCTTCCTCCGCAGCAGCTGGTCGCGGCGAATGGCTGGATCGAGGGTCTGACAGTCGGCTCGATCGTGCTCGGAACGGTGCTGGGCGGAATCCTCATCAGCCCAGGCATATCCGCGGCGCTCCTCCAGTTCGATTTTCCGTTACTCGAAACCGGCGTCGACACGCCCGCAGAGGCGGCAACCATATTCATCGGCATCACCTATGTGATTGCTGCCATCTTCAACCTGTACATTCCCGACACGGGTGTCGACCACCACGTCCTCAAGCGCAATCCGCTCTATCTGCTGCACGATTTCCACCATTGCTTCACGCTGCTCTGGCGGGACAAGCTCGGACAGATCTCGCTCGCCACGACCACCCTCTTCTGGGGGGCCGGCGCCACGCTGCAGTTCATCGTGCTCAAGTGGGCCGCAGTCGCGTTGGGCATGCCGCTCTCCAAGGCAAGCATTCTTCAGGGCGTCGTTGCGATCGGCATCGCGCTCGGTGCCATTGTCGCCGCGCGCTGGATTCCCCTGACGCGGTCGGTGAGCGTGCTGCCGGTCGGCGCCGCCGTGGGCCTGGTGGTCATCGCAATGATCTTCGTGAAATCCATTGCGCTCGCGATTCCGCTGATGGTCCTGATCGGCGCGTTTTCCGGATTCTTCGTGGTGCCGATGAACGCCCTGCTCCAGCATCGCGGCCACATCCTCATGGGCGCAGGGCATTCGATCGCGGTTCAGAACTTCAACGAGAATCTCTCGATTCTCGCGATGCTCGCGCTCTACGCGCTGATGCTAAAGCTCGATCTCTCGATCTACACCGTCATCCTGATCTTCGGGATTTTCATGAGCCTCTCGCTACTCCTCGTGCGCCGGCGCCACCAGGCGAACCAGTTGCACGGTGACGCGTTGCACCTGATCGGAATGGACAAGCCGGCCGGCCGTGGCGGCGCGTCGCGCGAGCATTAGCAATGCCTCTGATCAAGTCATCCCCTTCATACGATCACCGGGCGATTCGGTAGTTCGTCCGGATTCGCTGCCCGCGGCGGAAAATGGGTCGCGAGGAGATCGCTGACCGCGCATACGCCGATGATGGCACCCGCTTCGAACCGGCGTTCGGCAAACGCGCGCTGCATCGCACCGCAGATCGACTCCCAGGCTGTCGTGCCGACCCGTGCGTGGACGCCCCGGTCCGCGACGATCTCCACCTGCCGGTCGGCGAGCAGTACGTAGATCAGTACCCCCGCATTCTGCTCGGTGTCCCATACGCGCAGCCCGCTGAAAAGCTCGATCCCGCGATCCCGCGCCGAGGCGCCTCTGACGAGCGCGCCGAACGGCAACGCCGCCTCGACCGCAAAGCGGATCTCGCCGTCGTGCCGGGTCTCCTCCCGACCGATGCTCGCCTCGATGGCTGCCATCGTTGGCGGCGGAAACGCCGCACGCGCCACCCAGCGATCCATGACCAGGTGACGCAGGAACCGTTTGGCTTTCATGCCGGGTCACCAACGCCCGGAGGCGCCGCCACCCCCGAATGAACCTCCGCCCCCGGACCAACCGCCGCCACCCGACATTCCGCCCCCGCCTGACCATCCGCCGCCGCGATGTGACCCGGCCGAGCCGAGTCCCGTCGCGCCGCGCCCGAGGGTAAAGACCAACACGATCAATCCGGCGACGATCGCCGCAAGGAGCGAGCCCGCGAGCAGCCATGCGACCAGCCCCGCCGCACCGCCGGTGAGAACCGAGCCGAAAAAACGACCCACGATCCGCGTCAGGATGGTCCCCACGACCGTCGCGCCGATCAGCAGAATCACGAATATCGAATCGTCGCCCCCGAAGAGGTTGCCGCGCGATTTGGAGTGTGCTGCCGGCCGCGGCAGGTCCTCGCCCTCGACGAGACCCATCAGTGCCTGCGTCCCGGCGGCGAGCCCGCCATTGAAGTCGCCTTCCCTGAACCGCGGCGTGATGATCTCGCGAATGATCCGCGATGCCTTCAGATCCGGCACCGCGCCTTCGAGTCCGTACCCGACCTCGATGCGCAATGCGCGATCGTTCTTGGCGACGATCACGATGACGCCGTCGTCCGCCTTCGCACGCCCGATCTTCCACTGCTCCGCGACCCGGATGCCGAACTGCTCGATCGTCTCGGGGCGGGTCGTCGGGACGAGGAGGACAGCAATCTGCGCGCCCTTGCGCGCCTCGAAATCGCCCAGCCGCTTGTCGAGCGTCGCGACCTGCTCCGCGGTAAGCGTGCCCGTGACATCCGTCACCCGCCCGGCGGGCGGCGGCACCGGAACCAAATCCTGTCCTTGCGCGAGCGAAGCAAGCGCAAGTCCGAGCGCAACAAGCGCCGCATTGAGCCAGCGTGCGTGCATCGGCACCAACGCAAATCTCAGCCCAGCTGGTTTTACTTCGCGGCCGCCGGCTTGTTGAAGTCGACGGTCGGTGCGCGCTGGATGGCCTGCTCGTTCTCGACCGTGAAATTCGGCTTCACGGCGTAGCTGAAGACCATGGCAGTCAGGTTCACCGGAAATTGCCGGATCAGGACGTTGTAGTCGTTCACACTCTTGATATAGCGGGTGCGCGCCACGGCGATCCGGTTCTCGGTTCCTTCGAGCTGCGCCTGCAGCTCCAGAAAATTCTTGTCCGATTTGAGCTCGGGATAGCGCTCCACGACCACCAGCAGGCGCGCGAGCGCGCTCGACAGCTCGCCCTGCGCG
>JAABRB010000581.1 GCA_011391185.1 Betaproteobacteria bacterium | reverse complement strand
AGCGCGCGGGTGTTCGCCGACAGCGCGTGAAACGTGGCGAACGTTGCGCCCTGGGCAAGCGCAATGTCGGCCGCGATGACCGGATCGCCGAACAGGCCGACCAGGACCATCAATCCCACGGTCGAGTGGGTGACGGTGAGGTAAGCGATCGGGAAGATCCAGCGCATGCCTCGCTGTGCCTCGGGAGCCGACGCCGTCATCGTCTGTCGCAGCAAGGCATCATCGGGAGCGGTAGCGCATCGGGTGGCGGAGCTCGGAACTTGCGCGCCGGCAGGTCCCTGAAGCGAACAGCGATCGACTCGAGCCGCCAGGCACGGGTTGGGACCGGAATTTTCTCACGACCGGTCGGCTGTGACGAGCATAAAATCGCCCAGGCGGCGGGATGGGCACTTGGTGCCCCGACGAGCCGCTCTCACGCCCAGGAATCACGTGCCGCCTAAAACTTACCCCGTCATCCTTTGCGGAGGCTCAGGGACCCGCCTGTGGCCGATGTCGCGCCGCGCGTTGCCGAAGCAGTTCCTGCCGCTGGTGACGGAACGTTCGATGTTGCAGGACACCGTGCTCCGCCTATCCGGATTGGCGCTCGCACCGCCAATCGTGGTGAGCAACAACCAGCATCGCTTTCTGGTCGCCGAGCAACTCCGGGAGATCGGCGTCGAGCCGTCGATCCAGGTGCTGGAGCCCGTGGGGCGCAACACCGCGCCTGCGGCCGCGGTCGCCGCGCTCTGGATGGAGGAGCGTGATCCCGCGGGCGTGATGCTCGTGTTGCCCGCCGATCACCTCATCCGCGAGGTCTCCCGCTTCCACGACGCTGTGCGGCAAGCTGCCCGGCTGGCAGAGAGTGGGGCGCTCGTGACCTTCGGCATCGCTCCCGACAAGCCTGCGACCGGTTATGGATATATCGAGCGCGGCGCGGCGATCGCGGCGGAGGAGGGTGCCTTTCGCGTCGCGCGGTTCGTGGAGAAGCCCGATCGCGCAAAAGCGCAGGAGTTTCTCGCAAGCGGCCGGCACTCGTGGAACAGTGGAATGTTCGCATTTTCGGCGGCACGGTTGTGCGAGGAGCTCGGACGGCACCGGCCCGACGTCCTCTCCGCCGTGCGCGTCGCGCTCCAGAAGGCCACGCACGATCTCGACTTCCTGCGCCTCGATGAGGAAGCCTTCGCCGCCTGCCCGGCCGACTCGATCGACTACGCGGTGATGGAGAAGACCGACGCCGCGGCGGTCATTCCGGTCGATATCGGCTGGAGCGACGTCGGCTCCTGGTCCACGCTCTGGGAGGTGGCGGAAAAGGACGCGCACGGGAACGTGGCGCGCGGCGACGTGCATCTGCGCGACGCCGAGAACTGTTATGTGCGGGCCGAGAGCCGCATGGTCTCGGTGCTGGGAATGAAGAATGCACTCGTCATCGAGACCGACGACGCGCTGTTGGTCGCGGATCGTTCCGCCGCCGAGAGGGTGAAGGACCTCGTTGGCGACCTCGACGGCGCAAATCGCACCGAGCACCTCGCCCACACTCGGGTTTATCGGCCGTGGGGCTACTATGAGAGCATCGACACCGGCGAGCGCTTCCAGGTCAAGCGCATCATGGTCAAGCCCGGCGCCGCGCTCAGCCTGCAGATGCACCACCACCGTGCCGAGCACTGGATCGTCGTTTCGGGCACTGCACGTGTGACACGCGACGAAAAAATCGTCCTGCTTTCCGAGAACGAGTCCACCTATATTCCCATCGGGACGAAGCATCGCCTAGAGAATCCCGGCAAGGTCCCGCTCTTCCTGATCGAAGTGCAGTCCGGCGGCTACCTCGGCGAGGACGACATCGTGCGCTTCGAGGATCTCTACAAGCGAAGCTGATCCCTTGCGGCTCAGGCGCCAAGCGCCCGGTCGTAGAATTCGAGAAGCGCGTTGGTCACGGCCTCCTGAGAGAAGTCACGCAACGCTCGCTCGCGCGCCCGCGCACCCAGTCGCCTGCGCAACTGCGGGTCGGTCACGACCGGAAGGAGCTTCGCTGCGATGTCGGCGACGTTTCCCGGTTCGTGAAGCAAGCCGGTCTCGCCGTCGACGATCGCGTCGATGACGCCATAGATTCGCGAACCGACGCTCGGGATCCCGGTTGCGCCGGCCTCGATCACAACGCTGCCGAATCCTTCGCGGTAGCTGGGGAGACAGAGCATGTCGGCCGCGGCGAGGTAACGCTCGGGGGCAGGCGTGTACTCGACGAATCGCACTGCGGTCGCGCCCGCCCCCGCACTTTCGAGCAGGGCGCTCCGCAGGCCTTGCTCGTCCGGGCCGACGAAAAGAAGTGCAAGGCCCGGCGTCTGTGAATGAAGCTGACGGAAAGCAGCGGCAAGATCGA
>JAABRB010000580.1 GCA_011391185.1 Betaproteobacteria bacterium | reverse complement strand
CGGCCGAGAAACGCGAGCAGCAGCGCGGACTCGTCCAATCCGAGCTCCGCGCGCACTGCAGCGCGCGCCGCCGCATCCGGCTTGAAGCGCGAGGTATCCACGCCGCTGATCGATCCGGATGCAAGGACGGAACACCGTCCGGGCGCGACCACCTGTTGCTCGACCAGAAATGCACGCTGCGAGGGGCTGTCCGCAAGCACATGGGTTGCGATACTGGCGATCCAGCGGTCGGTCGCCTTGAGCAGCCAGC
>JAABRB010000579.1 GCA_011391185.1 Betaproteobacteria bacterium | reverse complement strand
CATCGAGCGCGACTTGGTCGTACATGAGCCCGACCCAGAGCGCCGGCAGCGCACAGATTCGCGCCCACGGCCCGCCATCGGCGCCGCGCATCTCCAAGTAGCGCTTCAGACGCACCTCGGGAAAAATCGTGGTCAGGTGGTTCGCCCAGTCGGAGATGGTCGCCCGCTCGCCCGGCAGCGACGCGAGCCTGCCCGTAAGCAAATCGCGGAACGACTGGCCGGAGACGTCGAAATAGCGGTCGCCGCGCTTGACGAAATACATCGGCACATCGAGCGCGTAATCGACCCAGCGCTCGAAGCCCATGCCGCTCTCGAAGGCCCAGGGCAGCATGCCCGAACGGTCCGGATCGGTGTCGCGCCAGATTTCGGAGCGGAACGACAGGAAGCCGTTGGGCTTGCCCTCGGTGAAGGGCGAGTTGGCAAATAGCGCGGTCGCTACCGGCTGCAGCGCCAGCCCCACGCGCAGCTTCTTCACCATGTCGGCTTCCGTCGAGAAGTCGAGATTGGCCTGCACCGTGCAGGTGCGGAACATCATGTCGAGGCCGAGATTGCCGACCTTGGGCATGTAGTTCGCCATGATCTTGTAGCGACCCTTGGGCATCACCGGCGTTTCGGCGCGCGTCCATTTCGGGCTCATGCCGATGCCGAGAAAGCCGATGCCGAGCGGCGTCGCCACTTCGCGCAATTGCACGAGGTGCGCGATCAATTCGGCCGAGGTCTGATGCACGGTTTCGACCGGCGCGCCCGAAAGCTCGAACTGGCCGCCCGGCTCGAGCGAGATCGCGCCGCCGCCAGTGACATCCAACAGCCCGATGATCGCCTCGCCTTCCATGATCGGCTCCCAACCGAGCAGATCGCGCATGCCCTCCAGCACCGCGCGGATGCCTCTTGGGCCGGCATAAGGCACCGGCTCGTGCCGGGTGAGCGTGAAGGGCAGCTTCTCGTGCTCTGTGCCGACGCGGAAACGCTCCGGCGGCTTGCAGCCCTCCTCGAGCCAGTGCACGAGCTGGTCGCGCGACTCGATCGGCGTCATGTCGATTTGGTCGCGGGCCATTCGGGAGGGTGCTCCGGAGGGGGCGGGACGATACCCTCCGACCGCCGCGGAGCCAACCGGCCCTGTGCCTCGAAAGCAGACCAAAACGTGGGGAGCGCCCCGCTAGCGATTTAACGGTCTGAAAGCGTAGCGCAGTGTTTTTACCCTGTGCGGCACATCAGTTGCGCAGGATCAGCGCCAGTCACCACGCGCTACTTGCACGAGCGCTAACACCGCCACTGCGGCCGTATCGGCACGCAGAACGCGCGGTCCGAGCGAAAGCCGCACCACCTTGGCGCGGCCAGTCAGTATTTTGCGCTCCGCTTCGGCGAACCCGCCCTCGGGCCCGATCAATATCGCAAGCGGGCCCGCGGGCGCTCGCGCCAGCGCATCGAGCGGATCGGCGATCTCCGCCTCTTCGTCGCAAAAGACCAGCACCCGCTCCGGCGGCAATACCCCGAGCCAGTCTAGCAACGGAACCGGCTCTTCGATCTTGGGGAGCGCGAGGATGCCGCATTGTTCCGCCGCCTCGATCGCGTTCGCACGCATGCGCACAATATTCACACGAGCGACCTGCGTATGTTGCGTGAGAACCGGCTGCACAAGCCCCACCCCCATCTCGACCGCCTTCTGCACCAGATAGTCGAGGCGGGCATGCTTGAGCGGAGCAAAGGCGAACAGCAGATCCGACTCGGCCGGCTGTGGCCGCATTGGTTTCGCGAGCGTGAGCGTCGCCTTGCCGCGCGCGCCGGCAAGGCGCGCCGTCCATTCGCCATCCCGGCCGTTGAAAACCAGCGTTTCCGCCCCGTCCTGTAGCCGCAGCACGTTGCGCAGATAATTCTCTTGCCCACGCCCGAGGGCGAGCTGACCCCCGGGGGCGAGGACGCCCTCCAGATAGAGGCGCGGGAGGCGAATATCGTGCCTGGCCATGGACCTAACCTATGCCGGCGGCGCCCTGATCTTGCCGCATCGTTCGGGCTTTCATGCTGGCTCCCGAATTCGGTATTGTAGCGGACATGTTCCCTCGCGCGCTCCCCTTTGTCGTACTTGCCTTGGCCCTCGCAGCGGCGGTTCGCGCGGGTGCGCAGGCGCCGCAGGTCAATTGCGCGGAGGACTTCGCCGCGGCGCGCGGCGCCGCCGAAACCAGAGGCAAGGCGATCCAGGCCGCCGCAAAGCGCAAGGCACCGCCGCAGGAACTCTGTCCGCTGTTTCGGGCTTATGCCGACGCCGAAGCCAAGATGGTGCAGTTCCTGGAGAAGAATCAGGCCTGGTGCCAAGTGCCGCCGGAAGCCATCAAGGGATCCAAGGCCAACCACGCCAAGACATTGCAGGTGCGCACGCAGGTTTGCCAGGCCGCCGCCAACCCGGCGGCGGCGGCCCCGCCGAGCGCCGGGCTTTCCGGCGTGCTCACAAATATCCCAGGTGCCGCTCCCCCGCCGCCCACGGGCGGCACCGGCGTGTTCGACACGCTCACCGGCAACGCCCTACAGCGATGAGTCCCACCGGCCGGCCGGTGGCTCCGGTCGCCGACTCGACCGGCAATTGGGTCGACCGCATCGCGCCATCTTGGACGCGCCCCTACCTGCGTCT
>JAABRB010000578.1 GCA_011391185.1 Betaproteobacteria bacterium | reverse complement strand
TCGCTCGTCTTGTCGTTTCGGGTCGCTATCCGAATCCTCTTGTTGTCGTCCGGCGTCGGCTTCGGCCTGTCGATCATCAGCGTGACTTGGTCGAGGCGATCCTCGCAATGGCCACAAACGCACTCACCCAATGTCGAATTGAGTCGTCGTGGATCGTTTCGTATCGAGTTCAGTCGAGCGATTGGTCGTCGACACGAACGCGTCAGTTCAGGTCGACATCCTTGAAGAATTTGGTGCCTCCGACAGTGAGCGTGGCCGAAAGGCCGGTCTGCGTCAGCTGGTAGAGGTACACGCCGGGCGACACCGCAGCTGCGCCGCTAAACATGCCGCCCTGGCCGCCGGCCATGGCCGACAGGTTGACCTGCGCGCCAAACTCCCAGCCCTGGCTGATAAAGTTCTTCAGCGCCTGTTCGTTGCTAAAGACGAAGATCAGCCGATTCTGGTTTACTCCGAACCCCAGACCGCCTTGCACCTGCAGCATTTTCATGAAGGTATGGCGGCCCGTGCGATGGTTGACGACCATCCCCTTCCCCGTGGTGCCACCGGCGAAAAAGAGCTTGACCCCGAACGTGCTGAAAGTCCCATAGCCAGCCGACCGCTCGATGGCCCGTCGAGCCCCGGGCGCGATCTCGTAGAGCGCGGCGAGCGCATCCTGCGACATCTCGCGCACCTGCACCCTGGCCTGGAGGATCTTGGCTTCGTTCGGCGTACCTTCAGGGAGCACTTCCTGCACATCCTTCAGCGGATCCCACGAAAAGATCTGCGCCGCGAGCGGCGGCGAAGTGAGGCAGGCGGCCAGGGCGAGCAATGCGAAGCGCAATTTCATGTCATCTCCTTCAGCAAGCGATGAACGGCGAGATCGGACGGACTCGCCACGGAATGGCGGGAACGTGCAGCCGGCTCGATCACGGCTGCAGCGTGATTTCCCCAAGCCGCCAGCTCTTGTTGAGACACGCCGCCGATCACGCACGCAAAGCGCACGATTATCCCGCATCGCGTTTCCGGTAACATTAGCATTTTCGGAATGTCGAATCGCCCCTGCGCGAGCCACAAATTGGTGCACATAACCCGACGGCCACCATAGGCATCGCGTGTAGTGCGCGTCGGGTCCCCACCTGCCGAGCGGCAACTTAACAATGACCTCAACGAAGCACCAGGAGCAAGGAACCCCGATACGCTCCAAGTCGCCGAAGCTTGCAGGTCGGCCCACGCCTGCTTCCCCAGCGTCCGCCCAGCGTTCGTCGATATCCGCCGAGGCGTTCGGGACGTTGCGCGTCGCCCTTGTGGCACAAATTCCCGCGCTACTCGACACGCTGGGCTGCGATTCAACGGTCGTGTTGCGACGTGCGGGAATCCCTCCCGGGTTGTTCACAAGTGGCGAGAACCGAATCGGGTACCAAACCGTCGGTCGATTGCTCGAGGAAAGCGTGCGCGCGACCGGTCTCGCTCACTTTGGGGTACTGGCCGGCGAGCACTTCGCTCCGGCCGTTGCGCTTGGCGATGTCATCAAATTGATGCAGGACTCACCGACGGTCGAAGACGCGCTGCGCGCCCTCGTCCTGCATCATTACCTGAACGACTCCGGCGCAGTGCCAACGCTCCTGCCCCTAAGCGATGGGCGTGTCGCATTGGCGCATTCCATCCTTTGGCGCGATGTCCCTGCAATCGAGACCTTTTACGATGCGGCCATGGCGTATGGAATGCAGATCATGCGGTTGCTTTGTGGCAGCAACTGGCGTCCGCTTCAAGTCACATTGGCGCACAGTCCTCCCCGCGATTTCGCCCCATACCGGCGAATGTTTGGACGGCACATACGCTTCGATGCAAGCATATCGGCGATCGAATTTGCTGCGGATCGATTGAAGATGCCCGTCGTCGGCGCCGACCCTGCCCGTTATGACCTTCTTCTGGAAGAGCTACGAAACAAACTGCGCCGCGACAAGGTCGCACTCGCCGATCAAGTCCGAAGAGCGCTCCCTGTCATGATCCTTGCCGGAATCGCGTCAGCGTCAAACGTGGCGGATCTCTTCTCGATTTCTGACCGTGTTCTGCGAGGTCGTCTCGCCGTCGAGCGCACTTCGGTTCGCCGGCTTCTGCAGCAGACGAGGCTCGATATGGCGATCCAGTTGCTACGGAGCACACAGCTTAGCGTCAGCGAAATCGGTACGGCAGTCGGCTATGCCGATCCGCCGTCGTTCGTCCGCGCGTTCAGGAGCCACTTCAGCGGTGTGACACCCGGTGAGTGGCGACTACAAGCCTTACCGCGCACGCGGTAACGAGTTACTCCTTCCTCCGAATATTCCGAACACGGGGGGAGTTTTCCATTCCAGTCGAGCTTCACGCCGCCAATGCTCCGGCGTCCCGCCAGCGCGTACGCGACCTACCCTGGCGGGACAATCCCGCCCTAGTGCCGCTAGGGCAACGTCCGCTTCGGAGAATATTCCACTGATCTGCCCAAGGACCGCTCCTGGCCGGGACTGCCAGTTCGCGGTAGCACCAGGAAGCTGCCCTTCAGCACGAGTGGGCGCCTCCGCCGATGGGTGGCAAGAGGTGGCACCCTGACGACCCGCGAGCGCATCCTGCAGGTCCCTCAACTCGATGGGAGACCATCATGGGAACCGCAG
>JAABRB010000577.1 GCA_011391185.1 Betaproteobacteria bacterium | reverse complement strand
CGCCAGTTCACCTGCTTTCGGATTTCCCTGGTTCTCACGCTCGGGCGGCGCTCGACCATGTCGAACACCGTGCCGTTCTTGATGTCGACCCGCGCCGAGATCCACAGATTCAGCAGCGTGTCGAAATTCGGTTTGCGCACCAGGCCCGCGATCGCCCCTTCGTCGGCGATCGAAATGGCGAGCGCGTCGCGCGGGTAGTTCGCCGGCACCCGCGAGCCGTCCCAAAGCGCGAAGCCGAAGTCGAGCTTCAGGCGCCCATGCACGTCGGCAAGCAATCGCTTCAGGCTGTCGAGACGCTTTTGCGCGGCGGTCATGCTGCTTCCTTCGGACTTAACGATAAAGATCGGCGCGCGTCGGCGGCAGGCCCGACGGGCCGCGCCGGCGCTTGGATGCCAGCGTCTGAAACAGGAACGCCTCGGCGCGCTCCAGCACGATCGAGCAGGCCGCGAACCACATCAGGAACATCCGCACATTGACCGGCCCGACCTCGCGCTCGGCCGCCTCGCGCACGGTAAGAAGCTTGTCATGCCAGAGCTTGAACGAGCGCGCCTGGTGCATGCGCCAATTTTCGACGTCCTGCACCTCGAAGCCGAAGCGCTCGAGATTGGTCAGCGTCATGCCGATATGGTCGAACTCGGCGCCCGGCCACAGATAGCGCGTGACGACTTTCAGCTCGGTCCGCTTCTTCTTGAAACTGTCCTTGCCCACGCGCGTGGTCGCCTGATGCAGGTAGAGCCCGTCGGGCTTCAACAGCCGATGGATCGTCTGGAAGAAGGTCGGGTGGTTGGCGATGCCGACGTGCTCGAACATCTCGATCTGCGAAATCTTGTCGAATTGTCCCTTGACGGCGGTGTAATCGTTGAGCTCGACCGTGACCCGGTCCGAAAGCCCGAGCTTGGTGGCCTTCTCGCGAATCCAGGCGGCCTGTTCCTCGGCCAGCGTCACGCCGTGGGCGGTGACGCCGTAGTTCTGCGCGGCATGGCACATCAATCCGCCCCAGCCGCAGCCGATGTCGAGCATCCGTTCGCCGGGCCTCAGCCGCAGCTTGCGGCAGACATAGTCGAACTTGTTGCGCTGTCCGGTGGCGAGGTCGTCGTTCCAGTCGTGATAATAGCCGCAAGTGTAGCCCATCTCCGGATCGAGGAAGAGCGAGTAGAACTTGTTCGAGAGATCGTAGTGGAAATGGATATTCTCCTTGTTCTCTTCCGGGTCGCCGCTGCTCGGCTTGTCGGGCTTGATGTTCTCGAGCGGCCACGGCCCGCCGCGCGGCACGAACAGGAAGCGCAGTCCCATCGAGAGCGCCAAGCTGAAATCGAACGTCTTCAAACTCAGGAACTCCTTGGTCCTGCCCTTGGGCCGGCGGTCCACCATGTCGAACATGGTGCCGTTCTTGATGTCGAGACGCCCCGCGGCCATGAGATTGACCAAGGTATGCAGATTGGGACGCCGCATCAGCGCGCCCACGACACCCTCGTCGGCAATCGCGATCGCCAATCCGTCGCGCGGATAATTCTCCGGCACGCGCGAGCCGTCCCACAGCTGAAAGCCGAAATCGAGCTTCAAGCGCTCGTGCGCGTGCGCGAGCATCTTCTTGAGGCTCGCCAGTCGCTTGGCCGCGGCACCGCTCGCCATGTCATTCCCCCTGAAATCGCCGCCCCGCCGGACCGCGCTTAACGATAGAGATATTCCCGCGTCGGCGGCAAACCGGACGGGCCCCGCTTGCGCTTCGACGCCAGCGTCTGGAACAGCAGCGCTGTGTTGCGCTCGAACGCGACGGTGACGCCGGCGAGATACGCCAGCCACACCCGGTAGGTGACGGCGCCCACTTCGCGCTCGGCGGCGGCGCGGTTCGCCAGCAGCCGGTCGTGCCATAGCTTGCAGGTGAGCTCGTAGTGCTCGCGCCAAGCTTCCACGTCGTGCACCTCGAAGCCGAAGCGCTCGAGGTTCGTCGTGGTGCGGCCGATATAGTCGAGCTCGGCGCCCGGAAATACGTATTTGGTAAGCGCGGCGTAATCGCGATTGCGCTTGCGGTATTGCTTGTCGTCCTTTTTCGCGGGGCGCGCGATCGACTGGTTGAGGAACAGGCCGTCGGGCTTCAGCGAGCGGTGCACCGTTTGATAGAAAAGCGGAAAATTGTTCTCGCCGACGTGCTCCAGAATGCAGATCGCGGAGACCTTGTCGTAGACTCCCTTGGCCGACGCATAGTCCTTGCATTCGACCTTGACCCGGCCTTCGAGCCCGAGCCGCTTGATCTTTTCCTGCGCATAACGCGCCTGCTCTTCGGCGAGCGTCACGCCGTAGCCGCTGACGCCGTATTTCTGCGCCGCATAGATCAAGAGCCCGCCCCAGCCACAGCCGAGATCGAGCATGCTCTCGCCGGGCCTCAGGCGAAGCTTGCGGCAAACCATTTCCAGTTTGTTCTGCTGCGCCTGGTCGATGTCCTCGTTCCAGTCGTGGAAATAGGCGCAGGTGTAGACCATCTCCTTGTCGAGCCAGAGCGCGTAGAACTCGTTGGAGGCGTCGTAGTGATAGTGGATGTTGTCCTTGTCCTCGGCGGCATCG